>CANHUG010000009.1 GCA_947462995.1 Verrucomicrobiales bacterium
AACAGTTGATTATTTCACTATATCTAGTGGAATACCCATTCGCAATCGGGTCGTGCCGGCGAATCCCGGAACCTTCCAACCGCCTGAATTTCAACGGACATGTTCGAAGGCAGCGCATCGTATCCGGACCAACCGAATTGGCAACGACTTCCCACTGTGTTTCGGCATTGCCCGTGATCAAGGTGACACCCAGACCAGGGCCACAAAAATCCCCATTGCCTGCCCGCCTCATCTGCGGCCGCCCGGCACTCCTTGCGCGCACCTGCATTTTAAGGGAGCCGGCTGCCCAAACTCTCGACGAGGTTTCGGCAGGACCGGCGGCACTCGACGGCGCGTCCGGCGAGTGCCAGGCGGCGTGATCAACGCGCCGCCCCGGCGTTCCTCCCCATCCCGCTCACTTCCAGCCCCGCCCCCCACCTCTCCCCCCCCCTCAACATCCCCCACCCGTTTCCACTCCCCCGCGCAAGTCGGCCCCGCGGCGCACGTAGTGCTTCCAGTACCCGTCACGAAAATGCACCACGCGCCCGACTACCGCCACCTTTTCTCCACCCGCCGCGACTTCCTCAAGCGCTGCGGCATGGGTCTCGGCGCCATCGCCGCCGACGGCCTTCTCCACTCCGCTGACGCCGCTTCCTCCAACCCGCTCATCGCCCACGCCCCCCAGTTCGGCGGCAAAGCCAAACACGTCATCCACATCTTCGCCAACGGCGGCCCCTCCCAGGTCGACACTTTCGACCCCAAACCCGAACTCGACCGCCTCCATGGCCAGCCCATGCCGGGCGAAAACCTCCGCACCGAACGCAAGACCGGCACCCTCATGCGGTCGCCCTACAAGTTCCAGCGCCACGGCCAGAGCGGCCTCGAAATCTCCGACATCTTCCCCAACGTCGCCGCCTGCGCCGACGACCTCTGCGTCATCCGCTCCATGCACGCCGATGTCCCCAATCACGAGCCTTCCCTCCTCCTCATGAACTGCGGCGAGGCCCGCCTCATCCGCCCCAGCGTCGGCTCATGGGTCACCTACGGCCTCGGCACCCTCAACCAGAACCTCCCCGGTTTCGTCGTCATGTGCCCAGGCGGCTACCCCATCCAGGAAAGCCAGAACTGGCAGGCAGGCTTCCTCCCCGGCGTCTTCCAGGGCACCTACATCGATTCCCAGCACCGCGACCTCGACAAGCTCATCGAAAACATCCGCAACCGCAACCTCCCCATGCGCGAACAGCGCATCCAGCTCGACCTCCTCCACGAAATGAACCGCGAACACGAGGCCCGCCGCTCCGGCGACGCCCGCCTCGAAGCACGCATCCAATCCTTCGAGCTCGCCTACCGCATGCAGCTCGACGCCAGCGACGCCTTCGACCTCAATCGCGAACCCCAGCACATCCGCGACCTCTACGGCGACAATGTCCACGGCCGCCAGACGCTCATCGCTCGCAGGCTCGTCGAACGCGGGGTCCGCTTCGTCCAACTCTGGCACGGCGAAGGCCAGCCATGGGACAATCACGACGACCTCGAAGTCAATCACCGCCGCCTCGCCACCGAATCCGACAAGGCCATCGGCGCACTCCTCAAAGACCTCAAACAACGCGGCATGCTCGACGAAACCCTCGTCATCTGGGGCGGCGAATTCGGCCGCACCCCAGTCGTCGAACTCCCCCAGGCCGGTGCCAACGCCGGCAAGGTCAACGGCCGCGACCACAACCACTACGGCTTCACCATGTGGCTCGCCGGCGGCGGCGTCAAAGCCGGCACTGCCTACGGAGCCACCGACGACTTCGGCTTCAAAGCCGTCGACAAACCCGTCCACGTCCACGACCTCCACGCCACCATGATGGCCCTCCTCGGCTTCAACCACGAGTCCTTCACCTACCGCTACGCAGGACGCGACTACCGTCTCACCGACGTCCACGGCAAGGTCGTCCGCGACCTCATCGCCTGACAATCCCTAGCACCCCCTCACCGTCCGCTCCGCACACAAAGCAGCCCCGCCTTCCTCCTCAGGAAGCACGGGGCCACTCCGATAATCTCTCGGCTCAGGGCCTCACTGACGCGCCACCACTGTCCCGTCCCTCAGCACCATCGCCACTGCCTTCGGCGACGCATCCGCCGGCAGCTCGCCCAGCGCATACTGAATCCCCGCAAGATAGTGCGCCACCACTTCAGGCGTCCAGTAAATGTGCTCGTTGTGCCCCAGCGAACAATAGAAGGTCCGACCCTCACCATACTTCGACAGCCACGCGATCGGATAGAAATTCCGGTCCGCCATCCCGTCCTTGTTCCCGTCATCCTTCTTCATGTCCGTCCCGCTAGGGTCCAGCGCCAGCAGCATCCGCCGCTCGGTCGGCTGCGCCGTCGTCGGCCGGAACTTGTAAATCTCATCCTGCAAGGTGATCCCACCTGCATTGAACGCCGCATTCAATGGATGCCCCGGCTCCAGGTTCCGCACCTTCACCGTGTCGCCCGATCCCCACGGGTGACTCTCAAAAGCCCCGCCCATCATGTCGTTGTATTCCTTCCACTTCAGCTGGGGGTTGTCCGACGAATACGTGTCCGTCGCCGAGTGCATCCCCACCAATCCCTTCCCGCTCTTCACAAAATTCACAAGACTCGCCTTCAGCACATCCTCCCCTAGCGGCGATCCTTTGAAGATCTCCCCGGTCGTGTTCACCATGATCACCGCATCAAACGCCTTCAGCTTGTCTGGCGCAAACCACGCCTCATCCTCCGTATGCGTCACGTTGAACAACCCGGTCTTCTCACCCAGCGCCTTCATGCAGTACACCCCGGCCGCAATCGAACTGTGCCGGAACCCAGCCGTCTTGCTGAACACCAGCACTTCATGCTTCTTCTGCACCGGTGCCGGCGTCTTCGTCGGCAGCGCCGCCTTGATCTTCGCCGCCTGATCGTCCGGAATCTTGAACTTGTCCCCCTGCCCCTGGCCAGTCGCCATCGTCAGAACAGCACCAAGTGATAGGACAGGAAGCAGCACACACGCAGGTTTCATGAATTTTTTGGGGGTAGGATTTCGAAATCGCCGCGACCCTAAACCCGCACCGCATCCGCGCAATCCCGGGAACGCGTTGCCGCTTGCACCCGCCCGCCTCCCATCATCTCTCCCACCATGCACCGCCCTCCGCTCGATTCCATTCTGCAGGCCGCGGCCACCTCCACCTCCGCCCATCACGACCCCCAGCGCTGGGCCGCCATCCGCTCCCACCTCGCCCGCGGCTGGAACCCCGAACGCATCGAATGGCAACGCTGGCTCCGCCGTTGGTCGCCATGGGCCGCCGCCGCCACCCTCATCTCCGCCGCCACCATCGCGTCCCTCCCCCACGGCACCCACAAAGCCCCGCACCCTCCCGCTCTCGTCCTCTTCTCGGAACCACCAGCCTCCCCCGCTACTCCCACACCACCATGAATCGCGGTCGGCTCGCTCTCCTCTGGCTCCTCTCCTCCTCCTCCCTCGCCGCGCTCACCGCCTTCGCCGTCCTCCAATGGCATCAGCACGACGCCCACCAATCCCCGCCAGACCCGCTCTCCGCCTCCGAAGAACGCTTCCACTCATGGCTCCACCAGAACCTCAACCTCTCCCCAGCCGACGACGCCGCACTCCACGCCGCTGAAGCCAGCTTCGCCTCCCGCCGCAAGGATCTCCGCGCCGCCATGACCAGCGCCGAATCCGACCTCCGACGTCTCATCCTCCGCGACGGCAAAGACTCCCCCGAACTCCAGGCCGCCGTCCAGCGTCTCGCCTCCGCCCAGGCCGCCCTCCAGCAGGCCGTCCTCGCCCACCTCTTCACCATGGCCGACCACCTCCCACCGCATCAGCGCCAGCAACTCATCCAATGGACCCATGACAGTCTCCGCCAGGTTCCTTGACTCCTCCAGCTTCCCTCCCGCCCCTCCAGAAGAGGCCGCATGGGACGCCCTCCACGCCGCCGCCGCCGCCCGCGGCGACTCCCTCGCATTCCAAAGCCTCGTCAATCGCCACGGCCCAGCCCTCCACCGCTTCTGCCTCCGCTGTCTCGGCAACCACCAGGACGCCGAAGATATCTGTCAGGAATCCTTCGTCCGCGCATGGCACGCCCTCCCTTCCTACCGCGAATCCGGCTCGTTCCGCGCATGGCTCTGGCGCATCGCCCTCAACCGCTGCCGCGATCACGCCAGATCCCGCTCCACCCGCCTTCGCTGGCTCTGCGACTGGACCTCCGACTCCCCGCCCGACGCCGCATCCTCCTCACCCTCCCCTGACGAAACCGCCGCACACCGCGCCGACCTCGATCGTCTCGCCCGCGGTCTCGCCCTCCTCCCCGAAAACCTCCGCGAACCGCTCGTCCTCAGCGCCATCGAACATCTCCCCCACCGCGAAATCGCCGCCATCCTCAACACCAGCACCCGCGCCGTCGACAACCGTGTCCACCGCGCCCGCGAACGCCTCAACGCATGGTGGTCCCGCCAACCCTGAAACCACCACCATCCCCTCCCTCAATCCTGCGGCGGAAACTTCTGCAGCTTCCTCTGCAGCGATCGCCGGTGCAATCCTAACGCCGCCGCCGCGTGACTGATGTTCCCCCCGTGATCCGCCAGCACGCGCTGAATATGCTCCCATTCCAGCCGGCCAAGGGTCGCCGGCACCGGCTCCTCCTCCGCGTACGCCTGTGACGGATCTCGGTGCAGCGCCGCCAGAATCTGATCCGCATCCGCCGGCTTCGTCAGGTAATCCCACGCCCCCTGGCGCACCGCATCCATCGCACTCGCTATGCTCCCGTACCCGGTCAGCATCAGCACCCGCAACTCCCCAAGCGTCCCACGCAGCTCCCTCAAGGTCTGCAACCCGCTGCACCCCGGCAGCTTCAGATCAAGCACCGCCGCATCCGGCACCCACCCAACCACCGCCTCAAGCGCTTCCTCCCCGGAACCCACCGCCACCACCTCATAACCCCGCGACCGCATCGCCCGCGCCAGCCGCTCCAGATACACCGGATCGTCATCCACCAGCAGAATCCTCTGAATCACCACGCTCATACAGGCAACGTCAGTTGCGCCTCCGTCCCTCCACCCGCTCGCCCGCCCAGCTCCATCCTCCCGCCCAGCTGCAACGCTAGGGTCCTCACCAGAAACAAGCCCAGCCCCATCCCGTGCCGCGGCGGCTTCGTCGTGAAAAATGGTTCCCCCGCGTGCACCCGCGCCGCCGCACTCAACCCCGGCCCCCGGTCCCGCACCACCACCTCCAGCTCCCCGCCCCCAATCCTCACTTCCAGCTCCACCTCCGCTCCCGTCTCATCAGCCTCGCACGCATTCTGCACCAGAATCACCACGGCCTGCACCACCGGCCGCCGCGGCAATTGCACCACTTCCCCTCCACCCTCACACTTCACCCGCAGCCTCCCCCACATCCCCTCCGGCAACGCCTCCTCCACTCCCTCAACCAGCTCCCCAGCCTCCATCGGCTCCGGCGCATCCCCCGTTCCCGACGTCGACCGCTGATCCAATCGGTCAAGAATCCGCCGGCACCGCTCCACCTCCCGCCGGATCAACCGCGCATCCTCAAGGGTCTCCCCATCCGCTCCCTGACGCTCCAGCCCGCGCTCCAGTTCCCTCCCAGCCACCGCTATCGTCCCCAGCGGCGACCCCAATTCATGCGCCACCCCAGCCGCCAATGCCGCCAGCGCACTGAACTGATCCGCCCGCGCCGCCTTCGCCTCCATCTCCGCCAGCGCCGCATCCCGCGCCTGCAGGCTCCGATGCATCCGCTGCACAAAATACGCCACACACAGCGACGTCAGCAGAAACGCCACCGCCATCCCCTGCAGATGCAGTCCGTATCCCGGACACCCGATCTCTCCAATCCCCCCGGGCCCCTTCAGCGGCCGCCCGTGATAGTACACCACCAGATAACAACTGAACGCCAGCACCACCATCCCGCTCAGCCACCGCACCCCTAACGACATCGACGCCAGCGCCACCAGCACCAGATAAAAGGACGTGAACGGATTCGACGCACCTCCCGTGAAATAGATCATCACCGTCAGCAGCACCATATCCGCCGCAATCACCATCACCACCATCCACTCACTCAACCGGTTCATCCCAGCCGCCAGCCGACGCAGCAGCACGTTCGTCGCCGCCGTCACCAGCATCACCCCAGCCAGCGGCACCCACGGCAACTCCAGCTCCAGCACCACCGCCGCAAACACCAGCGTCACCACCTGCCCCGCAAGCGCCACCCACCGCAGCCGCAGCAGCCAGCGCAGCGATATATTGTTGATCGACGGAACCATGGTCATCCCACCCACCCATGCACCGCCCTCCGCTCCCTCCAAGCGCCTTCAACCCATCTCTCTGCGGCAATCTGTCGCACCTCCCCTCCACACTCCCAACTGCGACATCTCACCGCATTCCCTCCCGCCGCCATCGCGCTACCTCAATCCCTCCGGCACATCACGCCGGCCATCCCCTAACTCACATGAACCAGATCTCCTCCCTCCTCGTCATCTCGGCCTCCCTCGCCCTCTCCGCGCTCCCATCCATCGCTCACGTCAGCTACACCGGCCGCAACTTCGGTACGTTCTCCGGCGGCGAGTCCCCCGTCATCATCTCCAACCAGACCGTCTCCGGCAGCTATGGCTGGGCCGATGGCACCGACGCCGACTTTGGAGACAGCCACCGCCTCCGCGCCTTCCGCTTCTCCCTCTCCTACGACGCCTCCGTCACCGTCACCGCCTCCGCCACCTCCAATGGCGGTCTCCTCCTCGGTGACCTCCTCCCGGCCTTCTCCATCTACTCCGGTCTCGCCCACCTCCCACCCGCAGCACTCGACCACGACGGCGCTCCCATCAGCGTCTCCTACCTAGCAAGTCTCCCCGGCGTCCCCCGCGAAGGTGCCTTCGTCGCCACCGCCGACTGGAAAATGGGCAGCGACTCCGGCACTACCTTCGCCGACCTCAGCTCCTTCACCTACCGCGGCCACGCCGCCGACGGCTCCAGCGCCAACTACGGCAACGCCCCCGGCATCCTCGGCGACAACCTCGCCGATGGCTTCGTCACAGGCTCGTTCTTCCTCCCCGCAGGCGACTACTCCATCTTCGTCGGCGGCGCCTTCTACGACGGCCAATCCTCCGGCACCGCCAACCGCGGCGTCAATGTCACGCTCTCCGTCGTCCCGGAACCAGCCGCCGCTTCTCTCGTCCTCCTCTCCGCAGGCCTCATCCTCCGCCGTCGCCGCGCCTGAACCCCAACCCATCCCTAACTCCTCTATCCTCTCTCCATGAATCGTTCTCGTCTGCTCTCTCTCCCGCTCTTCGCCGCCCTCGCCCTCGCCGCTCCCACATCCCGAGCCGCACCACCCGACGAAGCCCAACTCGCTCGCGGCAAGGCCGCCTTCAATACCTGCGCCGCCTGCCACGGCGCCGACGGCAAGGGGCTCCCCACCACACCCCCCATGGCCCCCTCACTCATCGGCTCCAAACTCGCCACCGCCCCCTCCGAAATCCCCATCACCATCGTCCTCAAAGGCATCCAGAAACTCGACGCCAAATTCCTCGGCGTCATGGCCCCGCTCGGCAGCGTCATGACCGACGACCAGATCGCCGACGCCCTCTCCTACCTCCGCAACAGCTGGGGCAACAAGGCCGACGCCGTCACACCAGCCGAAGTCAAAGCCGCCCGCGAGAAATTCAAAGACATCAACGCCCCGATCCCGCGCGTCGGCTACGAAAAGAAGGCCGCTAAACTCGAGGCCGATGCCAAAGCCGCCTCCGCCCCGGCCCCCAAATAACCCGCCGCTCGTCATGCCGCATCGCACCGTCACCGGACTCGCCGCACTCGTCGCCGCCCTCACCATCACCGGAAGCTGGGCCCTCCACCGCCACTTCTCCCGGCCAGACCCGTTCGACCACGCCAGCCTCCCCATCCCCGTCAGACAATCAGTCTACTCCGACCTCTCCGGACTCAATCAGGACGGCCTCCCCGCCACCTTCTCCGCCGCCACCACCGGCAGAGTCGCCGTCTGCGCCTACCTCTGGACCGGTTGCCCGGACGGCTGCGCTAACGTCTTCGGCACCATGCGCCAGATGCGGGAATTCTTCTCGGATCAGCCCGATCTCCAGTTCGTCAGCGTCGCCGTCCTCCCCGACATCGACCCTCCCGCACAGCTCGCCCAGTTCGCCCGCGCCAGCGGTCTCTCCCCCTCCGATCCATGGCTCTTCCTCTCCGGATTCCCCAGCACCTCCGCATGGGACTCCATGCACCACCAACTCGGTCTCTCCCTCACCATCGCCCCACCACCCAATCCCGGTGCCCCTCCCTGCTGCCGCCGCTGCGACCACGATCTCCGCATCGTCCTCCTCGACCGACAGCAGCGCGTCCGCGGCCACTACGAGGTCAATGCCGCCGTCCCCGAAAAACGCGAATTCTTCCGCGCCAAACTCTTCGGCGATACCGCCCGTCTCCTCGCAGGCTCCGATTGATCACCCCGCATCCACGGCTCGATCCTAACACTCCACTCACCCCCACCCCACACCGCCCAGCGCAAAAATATCTGAGCAGTCCGCGCACCCTCCCCGTTCACCAGGATGAACTCTCTTCATCCATGCCCCCTTCCCATCCCCTCCGCGCCCTCGCCCTCCTCCCGCTCGCCGCCTCCCTCCACGCCGCCGATCCCTCCCCGCCCACAGCCCTCCCGGAAATCACCGTCGAAGGCAAAGCCGAATCCCTCATCGGTCTCGCCCCCTCAGCCTCCAAAGGCCAAAGCAGCGCCGCCGAACTCGCCGCCCGGCCCTTCCTCCGCCGCGGCGAACTCCTCGAGGTCGTCCC
The DNA here is from genome assembly GCA_947462995.1 of Verrucomicrobiales bacterium. Lineage (GTDB taxonomy): Bacteria > Verrucomicrobiota > Verrucomicrobiia > Verrucomicrobiales > V1-33 > V1-33. Next base: position 8,815 of record CANHUG010000009.1, read on the forward strand.
AGGCATGACCGTCACCCAGCACGCCGGCGGTGGTAAAGCCAACCAGTACTTCCTCCGCGGCATCAATCTCGACCACGGCACCGACTTCGGCATCTCCATCGACGGTCTCCCCGTCAACCTCCGCACCCACGCCCACGGCCAGGGCTACGCCGACCTCAATATCGTCATCCCAGAACTCGTCGAATCCCTCGACTACCGCAAAGGCCCCTACTTCGCTGACCTCGGCGACCTCTCCGCCGCCGGTGCCGCCTCATTCAAACTCGCCGATTCCCTCCCCTCTGGCATCGCCTCCCTCTCCCTCGGCGAATACGGCTGGTACCGAGGCCTTCTCGCCGACTCCATTTCCCTAACCAGACCATCCAACCCCTCAGCTCCCTCCTCCACCCTCACCTACGGCCTCGAATTCAACGCCTACGACGGCCCGTGGATCCTCCCGGAAAACGCCCGCCGCTGGAACGGTCTCCTCCGCTGGGTCTCCTCAGACGCCACCGACCGCTTCGCTCTCACCGCCATGGGCTACGACGGCCGCTGGACCAGCAGCGACCAGATCCCTCAACGCGCCATCAACCAGAAACTCGTCGACCGCTTCGGCAATCTCGACGCCTCCAACGGCGGCACTTCCTCCCGCTACAGCATCCTCGCCGACTGGTCCCGCCAAACCGACGACCGCGGCCAATGGCACGCCGACGCCTTCGTCAGCCGCTACGACCTCCAACTCTTCTCCAACTTCACCTACTTCCTCGATGATCCCATCAATGGCGATCAGTTCGAACAATCAGAAAGCCGCTGGCTCGCCGGTGCCTCTCTCCGCCGCGACTGGCACTTCCCCTTCGCCTCCGCTTCCTCAGACAGCACCCTAACCACCGGCATCGACTCCCGCACCGACTGGATCGACGACATCGGTCTCTACAAAACCTCCGCCCGTCAGCGTCTCTCCACCACCCGCCGCGACGATGTCACGGAATCCAGCGCCGGGCTCTTCGTCAACGCCGACCTCCACTTCTCCGACTGGTTCCGTCTCCAGCCCGGCCTCCGCGGCGACGCCTTCCTCTTCCGCACTTCCGGCCCCGTCGCCGCCAACGCAGGCTCCGACTCCGCAGCCCTCCTCAGCCCCAAACTCAGCGCCATCTTCGGCCCATGGCATCAGACCGAATACTACCTCAACGCCGGCTGGGGCTTCCACAGCAACGACGCCCGAGGGGTCCTCACGACCTCCGACCCGGTCTCCGGCGATCCCGTCTCCCCTGTCGACCCGCTCGTCCGCATCTTCGGCGCTGAACTCGGCATCCGCTCGGAAGCCCTCACCAACTGGGTCCACTCCGCTTCCCTCTGGTACCTCCACAGCGACAGCGAACTCGTCTACATCGGCGACGCCGGCACCAACGAAGCCGGTCCCTCCAGCCGCCGCTACGGCGTCGAAATCGCCTCGTACTGGCGTCCCTCCCCGGCCCTCATGCTCGATAGCGAATTCACCGTCTCCCACGCCGCCTTTTCCGACGGCAGCGATGTCCCTAACAACGTACCTCTCACATGGAACGGCGGGGTCACCTTCGGCTCCGGCGACGGCTTCTTCGCCTCCCTCCGCGCCCGCGCCTTCGCCCGCCGCCCGCTCGAAGAATCAGGCCGCGTCAAATCCCGCGCCAGTCTCCTCCTCAATGCCCGCGCCGGTTTCCGCCGCCAAAACTGGGAACTCGCCGTCGATTGCCTCAACCTCCTCGGCCGTAACGACAACGACATCGAATACTTCTACGACTCCCGTCTCGCCTCCGAACCCGCTCCCGTCTCCGACCGCCACATCCACCCCACCGAACCCCGCATGTTCCGCGTCTCCCTCACCAGAACATGGTAATTACCCCACGCCCCCGCGGATATCGCCGGTCTTGCGTCCCCGCCTCCTTCTCGGCATTCTCGACCCCAGCATGTCCCCCCGCGCCCTCCTCCTCCTCAACCCTCTCTTCTTCGCCTCAGCCGCCCTCGCCGACGGCCCCGCCGATAACATCCCGGCCTCCGTCCGCCCAGTCCCACCCCCCGGCGTCGCCATCCCCGATGAGGCCAGAGCCTCCCTAACCACTCAAGCCGCCAAGCTCGCCGACGCCATCGAGGCCGCCCGCACCACTCTCAAAGACCGCCCGACCCTCCCGTTCCTCCCCGACGTCCAGATCTTCCACAAGTCCGTCGACTGGGCCCTCCGCTACAACGAATTCTTCGACGCCGCCCAGACCGATTGGGCCGCCCGCCAGCTCGCCGACGGCTTCGCCCGCCTCGCCGCCCTCCTCCACAACGAAACCCCATGGCTCCAAGCCCGCGGTCTCGTCCCCCGCGGCTACGTCTCCAAAATCGACGGCAGCATCCAGCCGTTCGGTCTCGTCGTCCCCGAATCCTTCGACCCGAACCTCCCCCACCGCTGGCGTCTCGACGCATGGTTCCACGGCCGCGGCGAAAAACTCTCGGAACTCGACTTCATCCACCAACGCCAGTCCTCCACAGGCGAATTCGCCCCGCAGGACACCATCGTCCTCCACCCCTACGGCCGCTACTGCAACGGCTCCCGCTTCGCCGGCGAATCCGATTTCTTCGAAGCCCTCGCCACCGTCCAGCGCGACTACCGCATCGACCCCGACCGCATCGTCGTCCGCGGCTTCTCGTTAGGCGGTGCCGCCTGCTGGCACTTTGCCACCCACCACGCCCCGCTCTGGGCCGCCGCCAACCCAGGCGCTGGCTTCAGTGAAACCGAACAGTTCCTCAACTTCTTCCAGGGCGAATCCCTCCAGCCCCACCCATGGGAACGTCTCCTCTGGAATCTCTACGACTCCACCTCCGTCGCCGGCAATCTCCGCAACTGCCCCACCGTCGCCTACAGCGGCGAAACCGATCGCCAGAAACAGGCCGCCGACCTCATGGCCGCCGCCGCCCAACCGCTAGGCATCTCCCTCACACATCTCATCGGCCCCAAAACCGCCCACTCCTACGAGAAAGCCACCAAAGCCGAAGTCTCCCGCCGCATCGATCACCTCGCCTCCCTCGGCCGCAACAATCTCCCGCTCTCCGTCGACTTCACCACCTACTCCCTCCACACCAACCGCACCTCCATCGGCACCATCGACGCCCTCGGCGAACACTGGAAACCCGCACGCCTCCGCGCCGCCTTCCTCCTCGCCCCAGGCAACGGGCCGCTCCACCAGCTCGCCATCATCACAGAAAACATCACCGCCCTCACCATCTCCCTTCCCCCGGGCTCGCTCCACACCCGCCCCCTCTCCAGCATCATCATCAAATCCCCGGACGCCACCCAACCTCTCCATCTCAACGCAACCCTCACCTCCGACGGATCCCTCTCCATCTCCGCTCACCTCAAAAACGGCGCATGGACCGAAGGCCCCGACCCGGAACCCGGTCTCCGCAAATCCCACGGTCTCCAGGGCCCCATCGACGACGCCTTCACCGACTCCTTCCTCTTCGTCCGCCCCACCTCCAAACCAGCCAACGAAAAAGCCGCCGCATGGGCCCAGTCCGAAATGGACCGCGCCATCCGCGAATGGCGACGCCACTTCCGCGGCGACGCCCGCGTCAAATCCGACTCCGAAATCACCGACGCCGACATCGCCTCCTCCAATCTCATCCTCTGGGGCGACCCCTCCTCCAATTCCCTCATCTCCAGAATCTCCGCCAATCTCCCCATCGCATGGTCCCCCGCCGCCATCACCGCCGGCCCCCGTTCCTTCCCCGCTGCCGACCACGCCCTCATCTGCATCTACCCCAACCCGCTCAACCCTAACCGCTACGTCGTCCTCAACAGTTCGTTCACCTTCCGCGAATACGACTACCTCAACAACGCCCGCCAAACCCCCAAACTCCCCGACTGGGCCGTCATCAACCTCAACACTCCCCCCGATTCCCGCTACCCAGGCGCCATCCCCGCCGCAGGCTTCTTCGGCGAACACTGGGAACTCAAACCCTGACCCCCACACCCCTTCCACCGCCCTCAATCCCACCTGCACCCTTGACTCCGACGCCCCCCAATCCCAACGGTTTCGCTCCCCAAAGCCCAATAAAACACCATGCGTCTCATCTCCACGAGCAGGGATTCGACTGAGGTGTTTGCATTCTGTGAGGCATGGCTGGACTGCCTCGCTCGCCACGATTTTCATGCGGCTTCCGACCTCATTGTGCGCGACGGCCACCACCAGTGGACACCAGAACTGATTGAGCGGCTGATTTCAAACTACGGCCGTACAGAAGCGCTTCGTTCCGGCAGGAAATGCGCCGTCACCCCGCCAGACCTCGCAAATGGCGTTCCGAGCCTTTCAAGGCTGCGAGTCGATGATGACGATGACGTTTGCACAGGAGAGGTTCACTCACGCTATCCTTTCGCCGTCTATTGGTTTTTGGACGGCCCGTCACAGAAGGGAGCCTTGGGCTGGCTTCATCTCGATTACCCTCTCGATGGTGAATGGAGCGACCTCTCATCCATCTTCGACATTGTGCCTCGGTCGGATCAGTATGCCTTCGACCTCAAGCGCATCGAGGTCATGTGACCTTCCACAACATCACGAGATAAATCACAATAAATGCCGAGACTGCGAACGAGGCGCGACTGGACAACCACCGACCCCGTTCCGCCGGCCATCCTTTTCAATAACTCTACCCTCCATCCCGTCTCGCCGCCCGCCCCGCCTCCCGCCCCCAATCCCAACGGGATTGTGTCCCCTAGCCCAAGGTAGGCCTGCGCCACGTAGGCCTACCCTGGGTCCATCCCAAAAGATATCCCCAACCCCAAAGGGCTTGCGTCCCCTACGGAATCGAAACCGATAGCCGCCGTCATGGCATGCGGGTGACCGCTCAGAAAGCACTCTCCACCCTCTCAACGCCGCGCAACTCCATCCGCCCCACAACGCCAACGAGCGAATCGTCCGCCTCCGCGCGAAGATCGTCGAAAACACCCGTCATCCCCGCTTCCGCATCTGCCGTCGGCGCCCCACCTGATCTTTTCGGATAGCCATCGGTCGCCCTCATCAAAACCTCAAACCAACCCTCCCCCAACACCCCCGGAAATTTCTTGCCGACCAGGCTAGCCCGGATATCATCGCCAACACCTGCCCATATCGCTTGATCCAAAGACCGTTGCAAACCCGCCGGAACGACCCAATTCCAAGAGGCTATCCCAACATATCGTGAACAATAATGGCCTGTTCGCCCCAACTCGAAGATTTCCCGTGAAGCATCGCATCAAATGCAACAACTGCGGGCGGATACTCACTGCCGACTTGGATGCTTTGCCTCAAGACTTCGAGCCAGCTTGGCCTGACTGCCAGAACATGATTCCACGGGGATGCTACTGGATTGCTCACGATATACAGCCGGAAAGGTTGAGCGGGCATTTCCTCATTCACTTGGAGGATCGACAGGGTCTGGCTTATCATCCAGACATGCGACGACACAACGGTTGCTGCGGCAGAGATGGCACCGATGGAATGAATCAGGTTTGTGAGTGCGGTTCGGAGGTTGCTACAGAGGTCTCGGATTGCTGGACCAGCTATTTTGCTCACTTTGAGCCTTCTCTAGTCTCTCTTGTTCCAGTAGATTCCCGGCCATGAACCACACTGCGATCAACCCAAGGGCGAACACACCACCCGGAACGCACCAAAGGAACACAAAGCGTCACATCCGCCTCCCTTCCCGCTGTTTTCCATGATTCGCCGTAACTCGAGCGCCCCCACAACCTGTTCTCCCTCCTGATGCAGATCCTCCGCCTTGACCACATCGTCCTGACAGTGACCGACATTGAAGCGACCTGCCGCTTCTACCAACAGGTACTCGGCATGGAAGTCGTCACGTTTGCCGGAGGCCGAAAGGCTTTGAATTTCCCGCAGCAGAAGATCAATCTCCATCAGCGGGGCAAGGAGTTCGAGCCCAAGGCTTACTCGCCCACTCCAGGTTCGGCTGACATCTGCCTGATTGCAGCCACGCCGCTCAGCGAGGTCATCGATCACCTTCATCTGTGCGGCGTGCCCATCTTGGAGGGTCCTGTTGCGCGCACTGGCGCCATCGGTCCGATCACTTCCGTCTACTTCAGAGACCCCGACAACAACCTCATCGAGGTCGCAAACTACGGCGATGCCTAACTTCCATCTCAAGCCGACCCGCCACAACAGCCGTCACTTGACCACTCCGGGCCCCTGTGGCACCCATCCTGCCGCGTCCGAGCGCCTTCCGCCTCCGCGGGCAGCTCATCTCGAACGTCGTCCATCATCACTTCATGCCCGCCACATGGCACAGATGCATTCCGTGGATGCTGCTTCTCGCCAGCACTGCCTCCGGCGCGCCGCAGGAAGCCCTGTTCAGGCCCAGCGTCACCGATCCCGCCATCTCACAGTTTAACGAGCGCCACTACGCGGTGGTGGACCCTGCGGTAACGGGTCGCGGTCGTTTGGTCTTGTTTCTGCCAGGCACCAGTGCCACGCCATTTCTATACCGCGAGTTTCCGAAAAATGCCGCAATGCTCGGCTTCCACGCCCTCGGGCTGATGTATCCCAATGACAGCGCGATCAACGTGCTTTGCCAGCAATTCGCGCCGTCTGATCCCGATGCCGCAGGCAATGCGCGATTGGAGGTGATCGATGGCTCGGACCGTGTCAGCTTCTTGGCAGTTGACAGCACCAATTCCATTCAGAACCGGCTGCTCAAAGCGCTGCAATACCTGCATTCAACCTACCCATTGCAAGGCTGGGGCCAGTATGTCAGCGGCAGCAGCGTGCAATGGGACAAGCTCATCGTCTGCGGCCATTCCCAAGGATCGGGCATGGCTGCGATGCTCGCGAAAACCAGAGTCACCGACCGGTGCATCATTTTCACTGGCATGGATTGGTGGACAGGAGGCACTCCACCTCGTCCTTACAACTGGATGTTCTCCCCTCCCCAGACGCCCGTGGACCGCTGGTATTCCTTTGCCCACGAACGGGATCAGTTCCTCGACTTCGCCGAGATGCAGATCGCCGCCGCCGCCCTCGATGTCTCTCGGTACGGCGCCCCGGTCCAAGTTGAATCCTCCTCCGCTGGCTATGACTCCCGGCACTTCCTTTCCACCAATCTCGAACCTTCTCCCGCGCAATCCGGCAGCTACCACGGTTGTCCCGTCGTGGATGCCGCCACCCCCATTCAAGCCGATGGCGCAACGCCCGCCCTCAAGCCCGTGTGGGATTATTTGCTATTAAACAACACCCGGCCTTTCACGATCGAAAGCACTCCAGACAGCATCAGCGTCATCTTCTCCCCGGGAACGCTCGAGCAATCCGACGACCTCACTCGCTGGACACCACAGCCGGCAGCCACTAGTCCGCTAGTCCTGCCCCGCAGCACTCTACCACTCCGATCCTTCTATCGCCTCCGCACCCCATGATCGCAACGCCTGATCGGCCCAATCCACCAGGACTGCTCCCGCCCCCTCCCTCACCACCCGGCATGCGGGTCGGCACCGAACGACCCCAGTTAGACTCGTTAGATAGCCAATCGGGAGCCCCCTCACAACCGCCGCCACCGCTCCCACAGATACGCACGCACCGCCTGATCATCGCAGAGGCCGATCGCCCGTTCATAGGCCACCTTTGCCTCACTGGTTAGACCGATTTTGGCCAGCAAGTGCCCCCGCGCCGCCCAATACGGCTGGTGATCGCGCAATCGTTCCTCAGGCAGGGACTCCAGCAGCGCCAAGCCCCGCTCGGCCCCAAAAGCATGCGCGCTCGCGATCGCATGGCCAATGCGCGCACCCATCGCCGGTGTGAAAGCAATCAACATCTCGTATAACGCCGCGACGACCGCCCATTCCACACGCCCGGTCACTCGGCGTTGCGCGTGTGCGGACTGAATCGCGGCTTCAATCTGAAAGCGCCCCGGTCTGCCCGCTTCAGCAGCTTTCCTCAACAGCGCCTCCGCTCGCTCGATCATCGGCTGATCCCATGCGGCAGGCTCATGGGCATCCAGCGGCACATAACGGCCCGCGGCATCCATCCGCGCCGCGCGCCTGGCATGGCAGTGCAGCATCAGCGATAGCAAACCAAGGGCTTCAGGCTCGTCCGGCACCAGCGTCACCGCCACCTCGCCAAGCCGGATCGCTTCACTCGTCATATCGCGCCCCGGCTGATCCTCAGGCGACGACTGCCAGCCGCGAGTGAAGGCAGCGTAGATGGCATCCAGCACAAAGCTGAGCCGCTCCTCCCAGTTGTGGCGCTCCGGCACTTCAAACGGAATCGCCGCCGCCTTGATTTTCACCTTGGCCCGCACCAGCCGCTGCGCCATCGCAGCAGGTGCCACAAGGAAAGCCCCAGCAATGGCCTGCGCATCGAGACCCAGCACGACTTGCAGCATCAGCGGCGTTCTCAATGCCTCGTCGATCGCCGGATGAGCGCAAACAAACAGCAGCTTCAATCGCTCGTCTGGGAACTCATCGCTGCCAGCCGCCACTTCCTCCGCGCATTCAAAAGCATGCTGCATCGCATCGGATAGTCGCTCGCGCGACGCATAACGGCGCTGCTCATCGGTGAGCCTGCGGCGTGCCACCGCCAGCAGCCAACCCTCGGGCTTATCCGGTATCCCTTGCACCGGCCACTGCTTCACGGCGGCCATCAACGCCTCGCTCAGCGCGTCTTCGGCAGCCGCAAGATCGCCACCTGCCCGTGACGCAAGATAGCCAAGCAGTGTCGCATACGATCTGCGCACCGTGGCATCCAGCGTCTCCGAGACAGGGGCGCTCAAGCAGGATGCAGATTACGGATTCGGCGGCGGTGGCAGCACCGGACGCACTTCCGTCGAGCCGCCGCTGGATGACGGACTGCGTGCCGCCCACTCCAGCGCAGTATCAAGATCCGGCACGTTGATGACAAAGAACCCGCCAAGCATTTCCTTCGCCTCGGCATAAGGTCCGTCGTGCAGCGTCCGTTTGCCATCGCGAATGCGCACCGTCGTCGCCGTGTCAGGCGGTTGCAGTCCCGCACCGCTAACCATGATGCCAGACTCGGCCAGCGCCTTGCAGTAGGCCGCCCAGGCACCCCAGTACGCCGGGGCTTCGACAGGATCGTTCCGCTTGGCCAATTCCGCCGGCGTTTCAGTGAAGAGGAGCATGTATTCCATAACGATGATGTTTTGTAGTTTGCTTTAGTTGTTCAACACGCGGCGAATCATTGCCGCGCACTGAATTGTCGGGCGAGCGTCCCCTGAATCGACATTCCGCGAAAACTTTTTTCAGTCCTGTGACCATCCCCCGGAATCGCCCCCGATGCATGCCCCGGCCCATCGCAGCGACCGCACGCCAGCCAAACTCATCCAGCCCACCAAACCACAGATGCACATCACGCACCGCCGTCTCCAAACCCGCCAGCACCATGCGCAGGCTATCCAGCGTTTTCCATCCCGCTGCGGAAAACGCAGTTTGAGGTTCGGTGTTTTCACTCATCTGCCCCCAGTTTTCCCATACACTTGCACTTTGCAAGTGACAAAGATTTTGAAAAGCAAGCTCGTTGCCTGCACCTAGCCCAACCCGCCCAACCCTGACCGCTACCACGTCCTCCACAGCCGATTCACCTTCCGCGAATACGACCACCTCAACAACGCCAGCCAAAACCCCCAGCCTCCCGGACAGGGCCGTCACAAGCCAACGGCGGGGGGACATTCCTGTCCCCCACCACCCTCAACAAGGCCATCAAAACCCTGTCGCTGCCGCAGCGAAGCACTATCCACCGCGCCTCCGCAGTCCCTTTTCAGTTTCGCCGCAAAACCCGCTGCGCTAACCTCACGGATGGTACTCCTGCAGGGTCTTCACCTCCAGTTTGTTCTTCTGCAGCGACCCAATCGCGTGTGCCGCCGCCCGCGCCCCGCGCAAAGTCGTCTGAATCGGCGTCCGCGTGCTCACACTCGTCGCCCGGATCAGCACCTCATCCTTCCGCGTCTCCTTCTCGCTCGGCGTGTTGATGATCATCGCGATCTCCCCGTTCTTCATCATGTCCAGAATGTTCGGCCGCCGTCCCTCCGCAATCTTGTGCACCACTTCACACGGCACCCCTGCCTCGAGAATCGCCTTCCGCGTCCCCTCCGTCGCCACCAGCGTGAACCCTAGCGCGTGGTACTCCTTCGCAATCACCCCGATCCGGTCCTTCTGCCGGTCCGTCACACTGATGAAGACTTTCCCCTTCAGCGGCAGGCTGTTCCCAGCCGCCATCTGGCTCTTCGCAAACGCCATCGCGTGATCCGCATCGATCCCCATCACCTCACCCGTCGACTTCATCTCAGGCCCCAGCGCAATGTCCGTCCCCGGGAACTTCGAAAACGGAAACACCGCCTCCTTCACGTTGTACTGCGCCGGAATAATCTCCGTCGTGAACCCTAGCGTCTTCAGGGTCTCCACCCCGATGTCCGTCAGCCCATCCCGCTTCAACCCGTCACTCGCCATCAGCTTCGCCGCATACTTCGCCAGCGGCCGCCCGATCGACTTCGACACAAACGGCACCGTCCGGCTCGCCCGCGGATTCACCTCAATCACATAAAGTACCTCATCCTTCACCGCGAACTGGATGTTCATCAGCCCGATCACGTTCAGCGCTTTCGCCAGTTCCTTCGCCGCACGCATGATCTCCACCTTGATCGGCTCGCTCAACCCGAACGCCGGAATCACACACGCACTGTCCCCGCTGTGCACCCCCGCCTGCTCGATGTGCTCCATGATCGCGCCCACCACCGTCGTCTCACCATCCGATATCACATCCACATCGACCTCCGCCGCATCCTCCAGAAACCGGTCCACCAGCACCGGCCGGTCAGGACTCGCCTGCACCGCATAACGCATGTAATGCCGGATCTCCTCGTCGCTGTACACAATCTGCATCGCCCGCCCACCCAGCACAAAACTCGGCCGCACCAGCACCGGATACGAAATCCTCTGCGCAATCGCCACCGCCTCATCCTCCGTCACCGCCGTCCCGCTCGGAGCCTGATTCAACTTCAGATCATCCAGCAGCTTCGCAAAAAACTTCCGGTCCTCCGCCAGCTCGATGTTCTTCGGCGAGGTCCCGATGATGTTGCATCCAGCCTCCTCCAGCTTCGCCGCCAGATTCAGCGGGGTCTGCCCCCCTAGCTGCACAATCACCCCCCAGCACGCCTCATTCTCGTAAATGTTCATCACATCCTCGAACGTCAGCGGCTCGAAATACAGCCGGTCACTCGTGTCGTAATCCGTCGACACCGTCTCAGGATTCGAATTCACCATGATCGTCTCAAACCCCATCTCCTTCAGCGCAAACGCCGCATGCACACAGCAGTAGTCAAACTCAATCCCCTGACCAATCCGGTTCGGCCCACCCCCCAGAATCATCACCTTCCGCCTCGAAGACGGCCGCGTCTCGTTCTCCTCCCCGTACGTCGAATAATAATACGGCGTGTACGCCTCGAACTCCGCCGCACACGTGTCCACCAGCCGGTACGTCGGCACAATCCCATAACGCCGCCGCAACTCCCGCACCGGCACCTCCGTCGGCTGCAGCACACTCAGCTGCTGATCCGAAAACCCTAGCCGCTTCACCTTCCTCAGATCATCCGCATCCTCCAGCCGCAACTCCCCGCTCCGGATCGCACGCTCCGCCACCACAATCTCCTCGATGTTCCGCAGGAACCACGGATCAATCTTCGTCAGCTCGAAGATCTCCTCCACCGTATAACCTTCCCGCAGCGCCACCGCCAGCCAGAAAATCCGCTCCGCATTCGGAATGCTCAGCTTCCTCACAATTTCCTCCCTCGCAGGATTCACCGGATCCTTCCCGTCCGCACCCAGACCAGCCCGCCCAGTCTCCAGACTCCGCAACGCCTTCTGCAGGCTCTCCTTGAAGGTCCGACCGATCGCCATCGCCTCACCCACCGACTTCATCTGCGTCGTCAGGGTCGCATCCGCCGCAGGGAACTTCTCAAACGTGAACCGCGGAATCTTCGTCACCACATAGTCAATCGTCGGCTCGAAACTCGCCGGGGTCTCCCGCGTGATGTCATTCCGGATCTCATCCAGCGTATAACCAACCGCCAGCTTCGCCGCAATCTTCGCAATCGGAAACCCTGTCGCCTTCGACGCCAATGCCGACGACCGGCTCACCCGCGGATTCATCTCAATCACAATCATCCGCCCAGTCTCCGGATGCGTCGCAAACTGAATGTTCGACCCCCCAGTCTCCACCCCGATCTCACGGATCACCGCAAACGACGCATCCCGCATGATCTGATACTCCCGGTCCGTCAGGGTCTGAATCGGAGCCACCGTGATCGAATCCCCCGTGTGCACCCCCATCGGATCCAGATTCTCAATCGAACAGATCACCACACAGTTGTCCGCACAGTCCCGCATCACCTCCATCTCGAACTCCTTCCAACCCAGCAGGCTCTCATCAATCAGCACTTCGCTCACCGGCGACAGATCCAGCCCCCGCGCCACAATCGTCTCAAATTCCTCACGGTTGTACGCAATCCCCCCACCCGTCCCACCCAGCGTGAACCCAGGCCGGATGATCAGCGGAAACGTCCCGATGTCATCCGCCACGCGCCGCGCTTCCTCCATCGTGTGCGCAATCCCGCTCTTCGGCATGTCGAGGCCGATCTTGATCATCGCCTCCTTGAACTTCATCCGGTTCTCACCCTTCTCAATCGCGTCCGCCTTCGCCCCGATCATCCGCACGCCATGCTTCGCCAGCACACCCGTGTGCCAAAGCGTCATCGACGTGTTCAACGCCGTCTGCCCGCCCAGCGTCGGCAGCAACGCATCCGGCTTCTCCCGCTCGATGATCTTCTCCACCACGTCCGGCGTGATCGGCTCAATGTAAGTCCGGTGCGCAAACTCCGGATCCGTCATGATCGTCGCCGGATTCGAATTGATCAGCACCACCGTGTACCCCTCCTCCTTCAGCGCCTTGCACGCCTGCACGCCGGAATAATCAAACTCGCAGCCCTGCCCGATCACAATCGGACCGGAACCAATGACGAGTATCTTGTGAATCGAAGTATCTTTGGGCATTGACGGGGGGACAAAATTTCAGCGTCATGGCATCGCCCCCGCAGAGTGTAAAGAGGGAGTCGCATCACCCCGCGCTTTCACCTCCCCACTTCCCTCCTTGTCCCCCGTCTGCCGGACCCTTAACTTCCCCTCATGCGCAAACAGCTTCTCGGATGCTTCGGGGTCATTCTCGTGCTGGCCCTCGCCGCCAGCCTCGTCGCCAATGTCGTCTTCTCCCGGCATTTCAACTCCCGCGGAGCCATCCTCCCACCCGAAGCCTTCAACGCCGTCCTCGCCCAGCCAGCCGCCAGCGGCAGCCACGACGCCCCCTTCGTCGTCCAGATCGACCTCACCGGCGTCATCAGCAACGACTCCATCGGCGGCGGCGAATCCCTCGTCACCCGCACCAAGCGCGCCCTCACCCAGGCCGTCGACGACCCAGCCATCAAGGCCATCGTCCTCCGCATCGACTCCCCCGGCGGCGAAGTCACCGCCTCCGACACCATCTACCACGCCGTCCAGCAGGCCAATGCCCGCAAGCCAGTCGTCGTCTTCATGGACAGCATCGCCGCCAGCGGAGGCTACTACATCGCCTGCGGCGCCCGCAAAATCGTCGCCAATCCAGTCACGTGGACCGGCAGCATCGGCGTCGTCGTCCAAACCCTCGGCTACCACGGGCTCTTCGATAAGGCCGGCCTCAAAATGCGCGTCTTCCGCTCCGGCGCCCTCAAAGACACGCTCTACGGCCACCGCGAACTCACCCCCGAAGAAGAATCCTACCTCCAAAGCATCGTCAACCAGACCTACGAACGCTTCGTCTCCATCGTCGCCTCCGCCCGCAGCATCTCCCCGGAACAACTCAAAGCCTCCGTCGCCGACGGCCGCATCCTCACCGGCGCAGAAGCCCTCACCCAGAAACTCGTCGACCGAAACGGCTACCTCGAAGACGCCTTCCAGCTCGCCCGCGAAGAAGCCGGCCTCAAAGACGCCGCCGTCATCCACTACTCCCCTCCCTCCTCCCTCCTCTCCGATCTCGGCATCCTCTCCTCCCTCTCCTCCTCTCCCATCCCCAGCCGCATCGAACTCGACATCTCCGACCGCATCCTCCCTCGCCTCCAACCCGGCCGCGTCTACCTCCTCCCAGCCCACATGGCCGACTGATCCCGCCATCTCCCACTTCCAGGTTTCCTTTCCAGGATTCTGTTCCAGAATCCCCACCCGTTTTCCCCCTTTCTCACTCCCTTCCCCATGAGCAGCGACCGACGCAAGCCCTTCCCCTTCGACGAATTCGAACCCCGCTGGCAGCAACGCTGGGAATCCGAAAAAACCTTCGGCTCCGCAGGCCCAGGCGACCCGGACTTCGACGGCTCCAAGCCCAAATGCTTCGTCCTCGACATGTTCCCCTACCCCAGCGGCGCAGGGCTCCACGTCGGCCACCCGGAAGGCTACACCGCCACCGACATCATCGCCCGCGCCAAACGCATGCAGGGCCACAATGTCCTCCACCCCATGGGCTGGGACGCCTTCGGCCTCCCCGCAGAACAATACGCCATCAAAACCGGCCAGCACCCGCGCATCACCACCGACGCCAACATCGTCAACTTCCGCCGCCAGCTCAAATCCCTCGGCTTCGCCTACGACTGGGACCGCGAGGTCAATACCACCGACCCAGGCTACGTCCGCTGGACTCAGTGGATCTTCCTCCAGCTCTACCACTCCTACTTCTGCGAGGAATCCCGTAAAGCCCGCCCAGTCTCCGATCTCGAAGCCAAAGGCTGGTCCCGCCCGCAAATCGACGCCGTCCGCCTCGCCTTCGTCCACGAAGCCCCAGTCTGGTGGTCCCCAGACCTCGGCACCGTCCTCGCCAACGAGGAAGTCGACGAGTGGAAAGCCAAAGGCCACACCGTCGAGCGCCGTCCCCTCCGCCAGTGGATGCTCCGCATCACCAAATACGCCGACCGCCTCATCAACGACCTCGATCCCCTCGACTGGCCAGAAGGCATCAAACTCCTCCAGAAAAACTGGATCGGTAAAAGCGAAGGCGCTGAAGTCATCTTCAACGTCCACGGCCACCCCATCACCGTCTTTACCACCCGCCCGGACACGCTCTTCGGTGCCACCTACATGGTGCTCGCCCCCGAACACCCGCTCGTCTCCTCCATCTCCTCACCGGAACAACTCCCCGCCGTCTCCGCCTACATCCAGGCCTGCGCCTCCAAGTCCGACATGGACCGCGGCGACCTCAATAAGGACAAATCCGGCGTCTTCACCGGCGCCTTCGCCATCAATCCAGTCAATAACGAACCAATCCCCGTCTGGATCGCCGACTACGTCATGATGGGCTACGGCACCGGTGCCATCATGGCCGTCCCCGCCCACGACGACCGCGACCTCGCCTTCGCCACCAAATTCAATCTCCCCATCCTTCAGGTCGTTCAGCCTCCTGACAACTCCGACTGGCAGGGCTTCACCGACGAAGGCACCGCCATCAACTCCGGCTTCCTCGACGGGCTCACCACCCCCGCCGCCAAACAGCACATCATTTCATGGCTCGAATCTAACAACCTCGGCCGTCGCCGCATCCAGTTCAAACTCCGCGACTGGCTCTTCTCCCGTCAGCGCTACTGGGGCGAACCCTTCCCCATCGTCTGGGAAAACGGCGAACACCGCGCCATCCCCGATTCCGAACTCCCGCTCCTCCAGCCGGACCTCGAAGACTTCAAACCCACCGGCGACCCCCGCGGCCCGCTCATCAAGGCCACCGACTGGATCCGCTACTCCGATTCCGCCCAGCGCGAAACCAACACCATGCCCCAATGGGCCGGCTCCTGCTGGTACTACCTCCGCTACTGCGACCCTCACAACTCCGACCGCTTCATCAGCCGCGAAGCCGAAGCCTACTGGCTCGGCGGCAATGACAAACCCGGAGCCGTCGACCTCTACGTCGGCGGCACCGAACACGCCGTCCTCCACCTCCTCTACGCCCGCTTCTGGCACAAGGTCCTCTTCGACCTCGGCCACCTCTCCACCCCGGAACCATTCCAGAAGCTCGTCAATCAGGGGCTGATCCTCGGCGAAGACGGCGCGAAAATGTCCAAATCTCTCGGCAATGTCGTCAACCCTGACGATGTCGTCCGCGCCTACGGTGCCGATTCCCTCCGGCTCTACGAAATGTTCATGGGCCCGCTCGAACAGGTCAAACCATGGAGCATGAAAGGCGTCGAAGGCGTCAGCCGCTTCCTCGCCCGAGTCTGGCGCGTCGCCTTCACCGAATCCCCGGACGGTTCATGGGCCCTCAACCCCAAACTCTCCGCCTCCGCACCCCCTGACAAATCCCTGCGCCGCACGGTCCACGAAACCATCCGCAAGGTCACCGACGACATCGACAAGCTCAGCTTCAATACCGCCATCTCCCAGATGATGATCTGCACCAACGCCTTCACGGCCGCAGACGTCGTCCCAGTCGCCGACCTCGTCTCCCTCCTCCTCTGCCTCAACCCCTTCGCCCCTCACCTCACCGAGGAAATCTTCGCCCACCTCCAAGCCGCCTTCCCGGACCTGCCAGCCTCCCAGCTCGCCCTCCAGCCATGGCCGCAATTCGACCCCGCCGCCCTCGTCGTCGATGAAATCGAAATCGTCGTCCAGGTGAACGGCAAACTCCGCGACAAAATCACCGTCGCCTCCGCCGCCGACCCGGCCACCATCGAAGCCGCCGCCCTCGCCGCCCCTCGCGTCATCGACGCCATCGCCGGCGGCTCCATCGCCAAAGTCATCGTCGTCCCGAAGAAGCTCGTAAACATCGTCGTTAAGTGACCATGGAAAAAAAACCCGGCCTCATCGCCAAAGTCGCCAGTCTCTTCCGTCGCTGGACCGGCTCGAAATCCTCCCCTCCCTCACCTTCCCCAGCCCCCACGCTCACCGCTGACCCAGCCGATTCCTCAGATTCCTCAGACGCCGCCGACCAGGCCGACGCCTCCTCACCCTCCAAACCCCGGAAACGCCCCGCCGCCTCCGCCTCAGGTGCCCCGCGCCCAGGCACCATGGCCGCTCAAGTCGAAGAACTCCGCGCCAGACTCGCCACCGCAGAAGCCGAACTCGTCGAACGCTCCCGCGAAGCCAAAGCCGCCATCCTCGCAGAAAAAGAACGCGCCGCAGAAGTCGCCGCAGAAGCCGCCAGCCGCCGCGGCATCGAAAACCGCATCGGTTCCCTCGAAGCACAACTCGACGACGCCGCCTCCAAACTCAAACGCACCGAAGAGGTCCTCCGCAATGTCTGCGCCGAACGCGACCAGTTCCGCCAGCGCGCCACCGACAACTCCGATACCCGCGAAGCCCTCAAAGCCGCTGAATTCGAAGCCAGCAAGCTCCGCACCGACGCCGAGCTCATGCAGAAACGCGTCGACGACGCCCAGTCCCGCGTCGACCCGCTCCTCGCCGAACTCAAGGAAACTAAAGCCCTCCTCGATTCCCTAGCCGCCGACCGCAACGCGCTCGCCTCTCACAAATCCTCCCTCGAACAATCCAGCAGCGCCGTCGCCCCGCTCCAAGCCGAAGTCGCCAGACTCCGCCGCCGCCTCGACGAACTCGAAACCGAAAACAGCCGACTCCAGAACGCCCTCAACGGCGCCCAATCCGCCGCCCAGGCCGCCCGCACCGCCGCCGCCGCCTCCGCCCGCGAAGCCGACGTCCTCCGCCTCCGCCTCGAAGACGCCCTCAAAGACAAACCAGTCATCCTCAGCGGCCGCAAAATCCTCACCAGCCCCAAACTCCCCCCCGCCCCCCCAGCCTGACCCCCACCGCAAAGTGGCACAGACATCCCGCCTGTGACCCTCAACGCCAAAGCCTCAGCCGAAGCCCGTAAAGTCGCACGGGCATCCTGCCTGTGACCCTCAACGCCAAAGCCTCACTCGAAGCCGGCCCCACCACACTGGCACGGGCATCCTGCCGACCCTCAATGCCAAAGTCTCAATACGGAAGCCCTTAGATCACGCTAGAGGCCGTCGCCATCGGCACGCAAATCGTCACCGCTTCATGATCTGCTAAACAGTCACTCCGGAAGCCACCCGCCCTTGTCTCCCCCCGCCGAAACATCTCCCCCGCGTCAACAAGCGCTAGCGAGTTAGCGGCCCCTCATCCCCGGAGCCCCCTCCCCCGATCCTCTCCACCCCGTGTCCCAACGGGACACCGTATACCAGCCCAGAGCAACGCTCTGGGTACCCCAACACCCCTCACCCCCGCGTTCTGAAGGAACGCCCCATACCATCCCAGAGCAACGCTCTGGGCGGCTCTCACCCCAGAAACCATCTCGTCCATTCTCGTCCATCCCGTCCATCCCGTCCATCCCGTCCATCCGGTCAATACGGTCAATACTGTCCATTCCCGTCCATTCGCGACCCCAAATCCCACCACCCACTAACACACACACAACCGCCCCGGTTCGATCACCTCACCTCACCCGTCCCCCTCCCCTGACCCACTCCGCACCTTCCTCCACCCCGTGTCCCAACGGGACACCACATACCAGCCCAGAGCAACGCTCTGGGTACTCCACCACCCCGACCTCCGCGTTCTGAAGGAACGCCCCATGCCACCCCCAGAGCAACGCTCTGGGCGGCACCCTCACAAGAAACCATTCGGTCAATAAGGTCAATAAGGTCAATAAGGTCCATCCAGTCCATTCGTGCCCATTCGTGGTCCCAAATCCCACCGCCCACCTCACCCTGCCACTCCGGTTGTTCCGGATATGACGGACCCCATTCAATCATACCCATTGAAATTCAGGCACTTACAAGTCCAACAGATCCGCAGGCACGCCCCGGTTGCAATTGGATATTCCACCAGTTATGGTGAAATCATAAACTGTTAGTCAATATGGATACCCCACCAAAATTCGAGCATGGCACCATTTCACCAAACGTTTCGATTGAGTGTGTCACGATTCGGTTGATGTCGGACAGCGGCGATCCGAATCAGGAACACAGGCATCCCACAGAAGCAGAGCTGCTTTGCGTTAGATAGCGGCCGAAAAAGCGGGTGGCCAGGCGGCGGAATCGTGCTGGATTGGTGGTGTTATGCAAATCAACCCAGCAATGCCCTCCACCGCCCGGCCAGCCCGCCACCATATCAACGTGCTCGCCCAACTCCTCAAGTACATTCCGCGCTCCATCGTCAACGCGGCGGCCATCAAGCACGGCGTCGAAGCCAAGGCCAGAACCTTCAGCGTCTTCAGTCACATGGCGTCCATGATCTTTGTACAACTGGCCCATGCACTCAGCCTCAATGACGTCTGCGACTGGCTCAGGCTCAAGGAACGGGCCATCGCCGCCATCGGCATCACGCCGCCTGCCCGCAATACGCTCTCTCACGCCAACAGGAACCGCGACGCAGCATTCGTCGAAACCGTCGTCTGGAACACACTCCAGCACCTCCAGCGCTGCGAACCGGAGTTCGGCGGCAGGCGCAGGGGCCGCAGGCGGCTGCACCGGTTCAAGGCGAAGGTGCACGCCGTTGACTCCACAACCATCGAACTGGTGGCAAACTGCATGGACTGGGCCCAGCACCGGCGGCGCAAGGCGGCTGCCAAGCTGCACCTGAGGCTCGACGTCGCGAGCGTCATGCCTGCCTTCGCCATCGTAGACACTGCCGGGGAGAACGACTGCAAGCGCGCCCGGGAGCTCTGTGCCGGGCTGCAATGCGGCGAGATCGCGGTTTTCGACAAGGCCTACGTGGACTTTGCGCATCTTCACGATCTTGATTCGCGCGGCGTGTTCTGGGTCACCCGTGCCAAGGACAACCTCCAGTACCGGCCAGTGCGCAGGCTGCGGGTTGAAAAGGGCGGCCGGATTCTGAAGGACCAGATCATCGAACTGGCCGGAGTGAAGTGGAAGAAGATGCTGGGGGCCTGGAAGCTGCGCCGGGTGGAAGCCGTGGTGGAGGTCGACGGCAAGGACAAGGTGATGGTCTTCATCACCAACCACAAGGACTGGAGCGCGGGCAGCGTGTGTGATCTGTACCGGGCGAGGTGGGAGATCGAGGTATTCTTCAAGCAGGTGAAGCAGACGCTCCGGCTGAGCGGCTTTGTGGGCCACAGCGCCAACGCAATCAGATGGCAGGTGTGGACCGCGCTGCTGGTGTACGTACTGCTGAGGTTCGCCGGACATCTGAGCGCATGGGGACACAGCTTCACGAGACTCTTTGCGGTGGTGAGAGCAGCGATATGGGAACGGCTGGACCTGCTTTTTCTCCTTCGAAGTTATGGGACAGCAGGCGGCAGTTTCAAGATATTAGGAGCAGCGCATTCCTCATGGTTACCCGGATTTGAGCCGGAATTGAGCCGGTGAAGAGTTAGCCGCGTGGGACAGCACCGCGCCGGAATCACGGTTATAATCCAGACTAACTCAACTCGACCTCCAACGAATTTCCTTGATCAGCGGCGGCCTCTAAAGGGGCGGCACCCTCGTGCCCAGCAGCCTATGGGATGGGTGTG
>CANHUG010000010.1 GCA_947462995.1 Verrucomicrobiales bacterium
AGGCGATGGGGGGCATGCTGGGGGTGTGGAAGTGGGTGAGGGATGAAGGTGCGGCTGGAGAGGTGCGGGGACAATGCGAAAAGCGGGTACGGGGATCCGCTTTCGCGCGGTTGCAGAAATGGCGGGGAGAGCGCAAATTGGCACAAATGAAAACCATTCTTCTTTCGATTGTGTTTGCGGCGATTGCCGTTTCTGCCCCAGCTGCGATCCGTAAGTGGACGAGTGCGGATGATGCTTCCAAGTCGTTTGACGGGGAGTTGACAGGGGTGAAGGCCGAGAAGGCGACGATCAAGATGAAGAACGGGAAGTCGGTGACGGTGCCGCTAGACAAGCTTAGTCAGGAAGACCGGGATTTTATTACGGCGCAGGACAAGGAGAAGGCGGAGGCTGCGGCTGCGTTGGAGAATGCTGACAAGGCGAAGACTGGGGAAGTGGCGAAGGCGCTGGCGGGGAACACGGTGAAGCTGGAAGGCAAGCGGTTGAAGAAGCATGACATTTTTGCGGAGAAGGCACCGGAGCACTATCTGATTTACTGGGGAGCGTCGTGGTGCGGGCCGTGCCGGGCGGCGGCTCCGCATCTTGCGGAGGCGTACGATGCGGACATTGCGTCGTCGAAGACTGTTGAGGTGGTGCATTTGAGCTGTGACCAGGACGAAGCGGGGATGATTTCGTTCATGAAGGACATGAAGTTCAATTTCCCTGGGGTGCCGCAGGGCAAGTGGCAGAAGGAGAAGGTGTTTGCGGCGATGGCGCCGAAGGGGATTCCGAATTACAAGCTGCTGGACGCGACTGGCAAGATCATTGCGGAAGGCGAGGAAGCGAAGACGAAGGCGAAGGAACTGGCGCACGGGAAGGCTGCGGCCGAGACGGCGGCGAAGTGAGTTGCTGCTGCGGCGAGTGCGTGGCGGGTGGAGTGCCTGTGTAAAAACCGTGCCGGGGCGCTTGTGAGCCCGGCGCGGGGCTGCTCTGTAGGGTTTCTTCATGGAAACCCGACTGCCTATTTATGAAATCGAGCCTGCGCTGGCGGCGGCGTGGGGTGGGGCTGTGCCGTGTCGTCGATTCATTGTGGAAGCGCCGACGGGGTCGGGGAAGTCGACGCAGTTGCCGCAGATGCTGGATCGTGGCGGGTTGACGGGAGGCGGGGAGATTGTGGTGCTGCAGCCGCGGCGGATAGCGGCGCGGATGCTGGCGCGGCGGGTGGCTGAGGAGATGGGTGTTAGGTTGGGGGAGGAGGTGGGGTACCAGGTGCGGTTTGAGAATGTGGCAGGGAGGGCGACGCGGATCCGTTTTGTGACGGAGGGGATTCTGCTGCGGCGGATGGTGGATGATCCGGAGTTGAGGGGAGTGGCGGCGGTGGTGTTTGATGAATTTCACGAGCGGCATTTGTACGGGGACATTTCGCTGGCGCGGGCGCTGGAGCTGCAGGTGACGAAGCGGCCGGATCTGGGGATTCTGGTGATGTCGGCGACACTGCAGACGGAGGCGTTGCGGGCGTATCTGGGGCCGGAGGCGGTGCATCTGGTGTCGGCTGGGCGGACCTATCCTGTGGAGGTGCGGTATGCGCCGAAGAAGATTGCGATCAAAGGCGAGTTGTGGGATCACGCGGCGAGGGTGTGCGGGGAAGCGCTGGCGAGCCGGAGGGAGGGGCATGCGCTGATTTTCATGCCGGGGGCGTATGAGATCCGGAAGACGATCGAGGCGTTAGGGCGGGAGAAGTGGGCGAAGGCGTTTGAGATTGTGCCGCTGCACGGGGAGTTGCCGCCGTCGCAGCAGGATGCGGCGGTGCGGGCTGGGGGACCGCGGCGGATTATTGTGTCGACGAATGTGGCGGAGACATCGCTGACGATTGACGGGGTGCAGATAGTGATTGATGCGGGGCTGGCGAGGATGGCGGCGTGGGATCCTAACCGGGGGATCAATACTTTGACGGTGCAGCCGGTGGCGCGGTCGAGTGCTGACCAGCGGGCGGGGCGGGCGGGGCGGACGGCACCGGGGACGTGCTGGCGATTGTGGAGCGAGGAAGCGCACGGGCGGCGAGCGGCGGCGGAGGTGCCTGAGATTCTGAGATTGGATCTGGCGGAGGTGGTGCTGACTCTGAAGGCGGCTGGGGTGGAGGATCTGGAGACGTTCCGGTGGTTTGAGCGGCCGGATCCGCGGAGCATGGAGCGTGCGGTGGTGCTGCTGCGGGAGTTAGGGGCGATTGATGGCGGGGGCGGGATTACGCAGACGGGGAGGTTGCTGACGAGGTATCCGCTGCATCCGCGGCATGCGCGGCTGATGGAGGCGGCGAAGGCGCATGATTGTGTGGCGGCGGTGGCGATGGCGGTGGCGCTACTGCAGGGTCGGTCGATTTACACGCGTGGGGCGACGGGGCCGTGGCAGCATCCGGATGACCGGAGTGATTTTCAGCCGTTGCTGAGGGCGTGGCGGATGGCGGCGGACCGGAATTTTCAGCCGGATGCGTGCGGGGCGACGGGGTTGAACGGGAGGGCGGCGGCTGAGGCGGCGCGATTGGCGGAGCGGTTGGCGGCGATAGCGGGCGAGCGTCGGTTTACGGATCCTGAGCCGCCGTCCGGGGAGGTGCTGGCGCGGGTGGTGCTGACGGGTTTCAGCGATCAGGTGGCGCGGCGGACGAGTTCCGGGGGAGCGGCGTGTGATGTGGTGGGCGGGCGGCGCGGGAGTGCGGCGGCGGAGACGGTGTGCCGTGGGCATGAGTTGCTGGCGGCGGCGGAGATCACGGAAGTTCAGGGCCGTGAGTTGCAGGTGACGCTGCAGCTGCTGACGGCGCTGGAGGAGGATTGGCTAGGGGAGTTGTTTCCGGAGGATTTCGAGCTGGAGAAGGCGCCGTATTTCGATGCGAACCAGCGGCGGGTGATTCAGCGGGAGCGGGTGAGGTTCCGTGATCTGGTGATCCGGGAGCGGCAGAGTGGGGAGCCGGAGGCGAATGCGGCGGCGGCGATTCTGGCGGAGGAAGTGCTGCGGGGGCGGTTGGCGCTGGCGAACTGGTCGGACAACGTGCTGCAGTGGATGGCGCGGCTGAATTTTCTGAGGGCGGCGATGCCGGAGCTGGAGCTGCCGGTGTTTGGGGAGGACGATCACCGGCTGGTGCTGGAGGAATTGTTTCACGGGAGCCGCGGGTTCCGGGACATCAAGGATCTGGATCCGATGCCGGCGCTGCATGGGTGGCTGAGCCACAGTCAGGCGATGGCGCTGGACCGGCATGCGCCGGAACGGGTGGAGATCGATACCGGGAAGAAGGTGAAGATTGACTACACGCGGCCGGAGGAGCCGAGCCTGAGTGTTTTCATGCAGCAGTTGTTCACGCAGAAGGACACTCCGCGGATTGCGGCGGGGAGAGTGCCGCTGGTGCTGACGATTCTGGCTCCGAATCACCGGCCGATACAGATCACGCGGGATCTGGCGGGGTTCTGGAAGAATCATTATCCTGCGATCAAGAAAGAAATGGAGCGGCGATATCCGCGGCATCACTGGAAGGAGATGAGCTGAGGCAGAATCTGGCTTGGTGCAGCCCGCCTTACAGATGGCGACTTCTGATGTTCCGGGAGAAAATGAAGGGTCAGCCGCTTCGCGGTAGAGGCGAGGAACGGGTCTTTTTCCCGATTCCTGTGTTGCTCGTCGGTTGCGAATCCTGATGCGCGCCCTCCTCGCGCCTTGGATTCGGAAAAAATCCCTCGTTCAGAAGACACCACCTGTTCGGCGGACCACACCAGGGAGTTGTGAGGAACGCCGGAAAAGTGGGAGTTTGTGTCGGGTGGGCGGCGTTTTTCGGGATTTGGGGCGCGGTTTTGTCGTGACATGAACATTAAAAATCCGGTATTTTGCAGGTTACTGCCGGAAAACCACCCAGTCGGCAGGCTTCACTGTCACCTCCATGAAAAAACCACTCTTAAACCTACTGCCGCCGCTGTTACTGGGCCTTGCCCAGAGCGGACACGCCAGCGATCTGATCGCGTGGTGGAACTTTGACAACGTGGGCGCAGGCCTTTCCATTGATGCTCATGCCGGGAACGTCGGTGTGCTGCTCAATGGTGCCCAATTCGACGTTGTGACGAGCGGCCGGACTGGTGCCGGCACTGACCGTGCGATGCTGTTCGGGAACGACCGTCACCGGATGCACGTGACGGACGCGTCCTTCCTGAATGCGGCGGGGGCGACGAACACGCTCTCGATTTCGTACTGGCAGAACCTTGGCGAAGTGCGGAACCAGACGACGTTTTTTGCGAATTCGGCGACGGTGCAGCGTGCTTTCAGCGCGCACACGCCTTGGGGTGACGGGACGATTTACTGGGATACCGGCGGCTGCTGCGATGGCGGTCTCAACCGTGTTTCTGTGAATCCTGGTGCGACGTGGTTGTCGACCTGGAACCACATTGTTCTGGTCAAGGCCGGGGACACGAAGCGGATTTATGTGAACGGTTCGGAGATGCTGGCCGGTGAGAACACGGCACCGCTGCCGACGGATTTCACGGAATTGTTCATCGGGAATTCGTCCAATCAGGCGGAAGCGGTGAGCGGACGGTTGGACGACGTGGCGTTTTTCTCGCGGGAACTGACCCCGCTGGAGATTTCGAATCTGGCAACTGGAGCGTCGCCTGCGACGCTGGTTGGTCCGAACGATACCGACAGTGATGGGCTTGCGGATGCCTGGGAACTGCGTTTTGCGGCGAACCTGACGGTGCTGACGGGGGCTGGAGATCTCGATACCGATGGAGTCAGCAACGCTGATGAATTCGCGAAGGGGACGAAGCCGAACAACACGGATTCCGACGCCGACGGCTTTGCTGACGGAGTGGAGACGGGTACTGGCACGTGGGTGAGTGCGTCGAATACCGGTACGAACCCGCTGATTGCGGATACCGACCGCGACGGACTCAATGACGGGGCGGAAACCAACAATGGGATCTTCCTGAGTGCGACGAATGCGGGTACGAATCCTCACGTGGCGGACACGGATGCGGACGGATTCACCGATGCCGCGGAGGCGCTGTACAGCACGTCGAATCCGACGAATGCGGCATCGCGTCCGTTGCGTCCTGGTCAATTGGACCTGATTGCGTATTGGGACTTCAACACGGACACGGATCCGACGAAGACGCTCGATAAGGTGAAGGGCTTCCCTGGCACGCTGAAGGCTGGGACGATGTATTCGCCGGATGCAGCGGGCCGCACGGGTCTCGTTGGCGACAAGGCCGTCGACATGGGTGGCTCCGGCAATTTCGGGACTGGCGTCGTCGTGGACGGCGGTGGCTTCCTGAACATTGCGTCGGCGCAGGACCAGGTGGCGATCTCGTGGTGGCAGAACCTGTATGGGACGCCGGATTCGTCGTCGATTTACGCCAACTCGCTTGATGTTGAGCGCGGGATCAATGTGCACACTCCGTGGTCGAACGGGAATATCTACTTCGACACGGTGGGATGCTGCGATGGTGGTACCCAGCGGATCGATGCTCCTGGGGGTCTGACTCCGGGGGTCTGGCAGCACATTGTGATCAACAAGAACGGCGACACGAAGGCGTTCTGGGTCAATGGTGTGAAGGTCCGCGAGGGCACGAACACGAGCGACCTGCCGAAGAACTTCACGAGATTCTTCATTGGTACGGATGCTGGTAACCTGAACATGGCGGGCCTGATGGACGACGTGGCGGTGTACGGAGACGCGCTGACGGACGCGCAGATTGCGCAGCTGGCTGGCGGGATGCGTCCGAACGACCCTGCTTTGGTGCCGCCGAATGCGGACACGGACGGGGACGGGATGCAGGACCAGTATGAGGACGCGAACGGCCTCAACAAGTTTGCCGATGACCGGTTCCTTGACCTCGACAGCGACGGTGTGAATAACATCACTGAGTACCTCGCGAACACGAAGCCGAACAATCCGGACACGGATGGTGATACGCTGCGTGACGGTGTGGAAACGAAGACTGGCACGTGGGTCAGTACGTTGAACACTGGTACGGATCCGCTGAAGACGGACTCGGACGGTGACGGGCTTGCCGACAACGTGGAAACCAACACGGGGACGTATGTCAGCCTGACGAATACGGGTACCAACCCTACCAAGCTCGACAGCGACGGTGACAAATGGGACGACATGACGGAAATCAAGTGGCCGTCGAATCCGACTCTGGCCACTTCGGTGCCGTCGCTCAATCCTGATCCGACGAAGCTCGACCTGCTGGCTTACTGGGACTTCAACGGCAGCACGGCTGGTGCCGAGGCTGACAAGATTCACGGATTCGAGGCGAAGTTCTTCGGCGCTGACACGACCCGCACGGCGACCGGCCAGGGCGTGAGTGGCGGGGCTACGGACAAGGCAATTGACTTCGGTCTGAGCAATGTTGGTCACGGGGCGCACGTGGAAAACGCCAAGTGGTTTGGTCTCGCGATTCCGAACGCGGCGGCGACCGTTTCGAATATCGGGACACTGGGCAGCGATGGCGACCTGCGTGCACCGCAGGTGGTCTTTGAAGCGCCGGGGATTCCGGCGGCGACGGACGGTGCGGCATCGTTCCCGACGGTTCTCACTTCGGTTACTCCGTTCAATGCGGCGCTGAATCCGACGACATGGACGGCGGAAGCGTGGCTCAAGCCTGCGCAGGCGAATGGTGCGGGAGCACTGACCTGTGCGTTTTCCTGTGGTGACTTTGCTGCACCACGGAAGGGATGGCTGATCTACCAAAGCGACAGCGGTTGGAACCTGCGCACTTACTACAGCGACGGCCTCGCGACGGCGGTGAACATCACGGGTAACAACGGTGCGCCGCCGGTGGCTGGAGTCTGGACGCACGTGGTGGCGACCTGGGATGGCAGCAAAGCGCGTGTCTATGTGGACGGTCTGCTGCGTATCACGAGCGATACGAAGCCATATGTGCCTGGGATCGCTGGCGGGTTTGCGGTGGGTACCCGTGCAGACGGTGCGTTCGGGTGGCCTGGTGACGCTGATGAAGTGGCGTTCTACAATACGGTGCTGACGGATGCTGAGATTGCGGCGCACTACAACAACGGGAGTTCGGCACCCGGAGCGCAGAGCTATAGCGGCCTTGTGCTGGCTTCGAATCCTGTGGGTTACTGGCGCATGACGAACTCGAATCCGGGGCCGTTTGCGGAAGACCAGGTGGCGGTATCGTTCTGGCAGAAGCTGGACAGTACTGGGAACAGCAGTGCGTTCTGGGCGTCTTCGCCTTCGAGCAGTTCGAACTTCCGGGGCTTCCAGGCGCATTCGCCATGGAGTGATGGCAACATCTACTTCGACTCGGCTGGGTGCTGTGCGGATGGCCTGCAGCGGACGAGCGGTCCTGGCGACATCATGACGGGAGTCTGGGAGCACTTCGTGTATCAGAAGAAGGGCCCGCGGAAGGAAGTGTGGAAGAACGGCGCGCTGATTCTTTCGACGGATTCTGCGGCTGGGCTGCCTGCTGACATCAACCGCCTGACGATCGGCGCTGAGCCGAGCGGTTCGAGCGGCAACAATTCGGTGAAGGGTCTGATGGACGACTTTGCGGTCTTCGCGGACTTCCTGAGCGAAGAGAACGTGGCGCGGTTGGCTGGTGGTGAGTCCCCGATTTCGGTGGCGACCAATCCTCCACCACCGCCAGCGGTGTTCCAGGTGTCTAACGTGAGTTACGATGCGGCGACCAATCAAGCGACGCTGACGTGGAATTCCAAGGTCGGCAAAGTGTACACGCTGGAAGCGAGCTCGAACCTGACGGAGCAGCCATGGCCATACCGCATCAATGATGCGATTCCATCCGGTGGTTCCACGACGACGGTGACGGTGAATCTCACCACGCTGTTCCCGACCGGCAATCCGCCGCGTCTGTACATGCGGGTTCGTGAGAATCCATGATGACGGACTGAGTTCGTAATCGAATCAACACGCGAGAGCCCTCCCGTTCGACTGAGCGGGGGGGCTCTTTGTTTGTGAGGGGGGGAGAGAAAACGGCCGGGGCGCTTGGGAGCGCACCGGCCGGGGTGGTGTGGGATGGGCGGGATGGTTCAGGTGAGCGGTTCGGCGGCCTGTTTACCGGCGGCGTAGGTGGAGTAGATGATTACGGGGATGTTGAGGCTGCCGAGGTGGTGTTCGATGAGCGGTTCGACGTCGGACCAATCGAGGCCTCCGACCCCGGTGGCGAGTCGCGGGAGGGCGATGCTGGTGAATTTTTCCTTTTCTGCGAGTTTGTGGAGGGCGCGGAGGGTGTGGTTGACGTTTTCGGTGCTGGCCTTGCCTGCGTGGCCGCCGGCGTGGGAGGCGGCGTTCTGGGTGAAGAGACTGACGATGCGGAGGCCGCCGGTGGTGCCCCACATCCAGAGGGTGCCTGCGTCCGGGTGTTCCTGATGGTGGAAGTGGCGGAAGTCCTTGTAGAGGGCGGGCCATTGTTCGCGGAGGGCGAGGGCGAGGCCGGAGTGGAAATCGTCATTGGGGGCGACGCCGTGGGCGATGACCTGAGCTTTGGTGAGGAGGATGTCGCCGGTGACTTGATGGATCATGATGATTTGGGGTGGGGGGTGCATGGGGGGAGGATTGGATCCCCCTGAGGGCACGTTGTGGCCGTGTGGTGGGTGGGGCTACGCATGGTTTCCGTTTCACTGAGCGGAACTTGGCAAATGGTGGTCCCGGCTTTGACGGGCCTTGGATTTGCGGCATGGCTGGGGTTGCATGAAGCCTATCCGATCTGTCGATGCCACTGGCTGGGAATCCCGCGCGGTGAGTGCGGAGGAAGCGGTGGCGAGGATTGGGAATGGGATGCGGGTGTTTCTGCATGGGGCGGCGGCGACGCCGACGCCGTTGGTGGAGGCGTTGTGCGGGCGCATGGACCTTGAGGGAGTGCTGCTGTATCATCTGCACACGCAGGGACCGGCGCCGTTTGCGGAGCCTGGGGTGGA
The DNA here is from genome assembly GCA_947462995.1 of Verrucomicrobiales bacterium. Classification (GTDB taxonomy): domain Bacteria; phylum Verrucomicrobiota; class Verrucomicrobiia; order Verrucomicrobiales; family V1-33; genus V1-33. Next base: position 8,905 of record CANHUG010000010.1, read on the forward strand.
GGACCGGGTGCGATCGGTGTCGTTTTTTGCGGGAGCGGCGGTGCGTACGGCGATTGCGGAAGGGAGGGCTGATTTCATTCCGGTGTTTCTGTCGGACATACCGGGGTTGTTCCGGAGCCGGGCGATTCCGCTGGATGCTGCGATTGTGCAGGTGTCACCGCCGGACCGGCACGGGGTTTGTTCGCTGGGGACGTCGGTTGATGCGGCGCGAGCGGCGGTGGACGAGGCGGGGATAGTGATTGCGGAGGTGAACGTGCGGATGCCGCGGACGCATGGGGCGGCGACGCTGCCGCTGGCGCGGATTGATGCGTTTGTGGCGACGGACCGGCCGCTGCATGAGTCGAAGATTGAGCCGGAGACGCCGGTGACGGCGCGGATTGGCGAACTGATTGCGGGGCTGGTGGAGGATGGATCGACGATTCAGACGGGGATTGGAGCGATACCGAATGCGGTGCTGGCGCGGCTTGGGAGCAAGGTGGGGCTTGGGGTGCACACGGAGATGTTTTCGGATGGATTGATTCCGCTGATGGAGGGCGGGGTGGTGACGAACGCGCACAAGGCGGTGCATCCTGGGCGGACGGTGACGAGTTTTGTGGCGGGGAGCCGGCGGCTGTTTGATTTTGTGGACGACAATCCGCTGGTGGAGTTTCATCCGTGCGATCGGACGAACGACACGAACCTGCTGCGGAAGCTGGATCGGCTGGTGGCGGTGAACAGTGCGATTCAGATTGATCTGACGGGGCAGGTGTGTGCGGATTCGATCGGGCACCGGATCTTTTCCGGGATTGGGGGGCAGATGGATTTTCTGCGCGGGGCGGCGCTGTCGAGGGGCGGGAAGGCGATTCTGGCGTTTCCGGCGACGGCGATGGGTGGGAAGGTGTCGCGGATTGTGCATGAGTTGACGCCCGGGGCCGGGGTGGTGACGTCGCGCGGGCATGTGCAGTGGGTGGTGACGGAGTATGGGGCGGTGAATCTGCATGGGATGAGTCTCCGGCAGCGTGCGGACGCGCTGGTGAGCCTTGCGCATCCTGATTTTCGGGCTGGGTTGAGGCGGGAGATGGCGCGCGGGGGGTGAAGGGTGGGGTGGGAAAGTGTGTGTGACGCGCTCATCCGCTGGTTGACGCCTGGCGCAAAGAACCTAAAGGTGGGACGTGTGCGCCTTCCCCTGCGCTGGTCCCGTGTCCGTCCCCTGGATGCCGGCCGGCCGTGAGTGAGCCTCCTCAACCCTTCACCCTGACACCGCTTTGGACCTTAAAGAAATCAGACAGATCATCGAGTTGATGAAGCGCAACGAACTGTCGCTGTTCCACCTCGAGCGCGACGGTTTCAAAATCAAACTCCGCAAGGGCGTCGACTTTGACGTGGCTCCGGCTGCGCCTGTGGCGGCACCAGTGGCTGCGGCGCCGGTTGCAGCGGCGGCACTGAAGCCGGAAGCGGCACCGGTGGCGGCGTCGACTGGAGTGTTTATAACGTCGCCGATGGTGGGGACGTTTTATCGGTCGCCGGGGCCTGGCGAGAAGGTTTTTGTGAGCATTGGCGACACGGTGGATGAGAACACCACGGTGTGCATCATCGAGGCCATGAAGGTGATGAATGAAATCAAGGCGGAGAAGCGGGGGGTCATCAAGCGCATCGTCGCCGAGGACGCCACGCCAGTGCAGTTCGACAGTCACCTGTTCGAGATCGAGCCGGCCTGATCCTCGCGTCCCCATGATCAACAAAATTCTGATCGCCAACCGCGGCGAGATTGCGCTGCGGGTCATTCGAGCCTGCAAGGAGCTTGGTGTCCGGACTGTGGCTGTTTATTCGAAGGCGGACGAGAAGTCCATGCACGTGCAACTGGCGGATGACGCCATCTGCATCGGGCCTGGTCCGAGTTCGATGAGTTATCTGATGATCGACCGCATCATTGCGGCGGCGGAGATTGCGAATGTGGACGCGATTCACCCCGGGTACGGGTTTCTGTCCGAGAATGCGCGGTTTGCGCGCATCTGCGAGAGCTGCAAGATCAAGTTCATCGGGCCGAGTGCCGAGGTGATTGAGATGATGGGGGACAAGAACATGGCGCGGGCGACAGCGAGGCGCTACAAGGTGCCGATCATTCCTGGGACTGACGGGATTCTGAAGACGGACAAGGAGGCGCTGGAGGCGGCTTCGGCGATTGGTTATCCGGTGATGCTGAAGGCGTCGGCGGGCGGTGGTGGACGTGGGATGCGTCCGGTGCACAACGAGGCGGCGATTTCTGCGGCGTTTGCGAGTGCGAAGTCGGAGTCCGAGAAGTGCTTCGGCAACGGCGACATGTACATGGAGAAGCTGATCCTGAATCCTCACCATATTGAGATTCAGGTGATAGCGGACAGCAAGGGGACGGTGGTGGCGCTTGGCGAGCGGGACTGTTCGCTGCAGCGGCGCAATCAGAAGATCATTGAGGAATGTCCGTCGCCGTTCATCAGCGACCGGCTGCGCAAGAAGATGTGTGCGGCGTCGGTGAAGCTGTGCGAGGAGATTGGCTATGTGAATGCCGGGACGATCGAGTATCTTGTCGATGACCAGGAGAATTTCTACTTCATGGAGATGAACACCCGGATTCAGGTGGAGCATCCTGTGACGGAGGAAGTGTACGGGGTGGACCTGATCAAGGAGCAGATCCGGATTGCGGCTGGGCAGCCGTTGTCTGAGCACGTGCGGAAGGGAGTGCCGCGGTGTCATGCGATCGAGTGCCGGATCAACGCGGAGGATCCGTATAACAATTTTGCGCCATCGCCTGGGAAGATTCACAGTTACTACACGCCGGGAGGGCGCGGGGTGCGGATCGACAGTCATATTTACGCGGGCTATGAAGTGCCGCCGTACTATGATTCGATGATTGCGAAGCTGATTGTGACGGGCAACACGCGGGACATTGCGATCGCGCGGATGAAGCGGGCGCTGATGGAGTTCAAGATTGAGGGGATCAAGACGACGATTCCGTTTCAGCACGCGATTCTGGACAATTCGGACTTCAAGTCCGGGAAGTACAACATCGGGTGGGTGGAGCAGTTCCTGCAGAAGCGGCCGAAGGGCTGAGGCTGCGGAGCGGGGAGTGAGACTGGTGCGGCGCTGAGACAGGATCAGGGGCGTTGTTCGAGGGTGTTGGTGAGATCGCGGAGGCGATCGAGGTCGATGCCTGGTGGCTGGTGTTCCATGATCCATGCGGCGTCGGCGAGGGCTTCGGGGCGACGGCCGTTTTTGGCGTGGACGAGCAAGCGCTGGAGGCGTTGGGAAGCGGCGTCTGGATCGACGGCGAGGGCGGCGTCGAGGTAGCGGAGGAGACGGTCGTCGTCGCGCTGGGCGGCGGCGCTGGCGCAGAGATTGTTGAGCATGCGGAGAATGGTGGCGCGCGGGGTGGCGGGTGCCCATGCGTCGCGATCCGGGAGTTCGCCGGTTAGGTCCATGATGAGGGCGTCGGCCTTGTCCGGGGTGAGGACGCGGCCGTCGTCGAAGACATCGATGACGGGGCCGCTGGGGGAGTCGTCCGGGGTGAGGCGGAGGCGTGTCATGAAGCGGCCTGGGAATGGAGCGCCGACGAGGTCGAGGCCGATGCGGCGGCCGAATTCGCGGTGGAGGATGCTGAGGGTGATGGGGAGCCCTTCGCGATCGTCGATGACTTCGTTGAGGTAGCTATTGGAGCGGCTTTCCATTTCGTCGCGGCTGCCGTGGAATCCGCTAGTGCGGAACATCCAGTCGTTGAGGGCGGCGAGTTTGGCTTCTGGCGAGGCGCGGTGTTCGTCGGTGAGGGAGGCTTGGAGTTCTGCGGTGAGCCGGTCGATTTCGGCCATGACGGCATCGGGATCGACTTCGGGGTTGTCGAGTCTGGCGATGAGGATGGCGGCGCGTGGGAGGTCGCCTGGGGATTCGTCAGGTTTGGCGAGAAGGGAGGCGAGGTCTGCGGCGGTGCGTGCGGCGTGGGCGTTGTCGGCGAGGCGGCGGAGAGCGGCGGCGCGTTTTTCGAGATCGGAGGCGGCGCGAGCGGCGAGGTCGCGTGCGAGCGCGGGATCCTGCTGCATGAGGGAGCGGTCGGCGTCGGCGGGGGCTTCGCCGGCGGCGAGGCGGGCCATCATGGCGGAGACGGCGTCGGCGGGTCCGGTGGATCCTGACAGATCGGAGCCGGTGCGGAAGTCCTTGAAGTCGGCTTCGGTGTCACGGAATTTGCACAAGCCGACGCGGCCGGTGCGGAGGGTGCGGTCGTCGCAGACGATGACTTCGCGGCCATTGACCCAGCAGACGATGCGTTCGGCTTCGACCCGGACGCGCAGTTGATTCCATGATCCTTGTTCGTAGGCGTCGGAGCTGAGTTGGGCGAGGATGGTCCATGAATTGACGTCCGGGCCTTCGAAGCGGGTGAGCCGGAGGCCACCGCCGCTGGGGTAGAAGCCGTAGTGAGTGTCTTTGCCATCGGAGCAGAAGATGAGGCCGGCGGCACCGGATTCGCTGTCGAGGCGGACGCGGACTGTGAGTTCGAAGGGGAGGGCAGGTGGTTCGGGCTGGTGGATGCAGAGCGTGCGGCCGCCGAAGGCGTCGGCGCGTCGGCCTCTGGCGCGGATGACACCGGCGCGCTGGGACCAGCGGCCGCCGTCGGGTTGCCAGAGATTGGAGTTGAGGGCGCCGATGCGGAGCCATGCGCTCATGGCGACGGGAGTGGGGCGGTCGAGGAGCGACTGCAACTGGGCGGAGGGGACGGCGAAGCCGAGGTTTTCAGTGAGGGTGCTTTTGAGGGCGACGATGCCGGTGACCCTGCCGGTGCGGTCGATGACGGGCCCGCCGCTGTTGCCGCGTTCGATGGGCAAGGAGAGCTGGAGCATGCGGCGACCTTCGACCTCCTGGAGAGCGGAGACGATGCCTTCGACCATGCTGAAGCGGAGCCCTAGCGGATTGCCCATGGCGGCGGCGTAGTCGCCCTGCTGGACGGCGGTGGAGTCGGCGAGATTGAGGAAGGGGAGGTCTTTGGCGGCGACCCGGAGGACAGCGAGGTCGGCGTGGCGGTCCCATGCGTGGACGCCGGTGACTTCGAGTTCGCGGCCGTCGGATGTTTCGACTTTGAGGGCGCGGCCTTCGCCGATGACGTGGAAGTTGGTGGCGATGAGGCCGTCGGCTGAGATGGCGAAGCCGCTGCCGATGCCTGCGGTTTCGCCGTCCCGACCGGCTGGTTGGATGGCGACGAGAGCGGGGCGCACTTGTTTTGCGAGTGCTGCGGGGTCGGGCCGGGTCGGGGACGAAGGTGGTTGGGGTGTTGCGGGTGGCGGCCCGGTGGGATCATCGGCGCGGGCGCAGGGAGCGGATGCCAGAAGCGCGGCAGAAAACAGGAAGGCTCGCATGCCTTGCCATAGCCCCCGCGTCCGGGGTTGTCACTGGGGGATTGGGCGGTGCGGGGGATGCGGGCGAATGGGCGTGAATTGGGGGAGAGCCGACGTCGTTCCGGTGGGATCAGCTGCGGCGGCGTTTGGATTCGCGGATGATTTCGGAATGATCTGGGAACCCATGCCGGCAAGAGATCCGCATCATGTGAGGATTTAAGGCGGGAACTGATCCATGCTCGGGTAGGGAGTTGCGGCACGGCCGCCAAGGTCAGTTCGACAAGCATCGCATGAGCTGGTCACGGTGGACCTTGCGATGCATTGCTCCGAGGCGAGCCAGTTGAGTGACGAGGCGCATAGCTGAGGGAGGTGGCGGCGTGGCGGGGTGGAGACGGGCGGGTGAAATGGGCGAAATGGCGGGGTGGGGAGGGACGTAGGAGTGGGGGATGCACCTGATTCACACTGTTGTTGCCTGCCTGAGTCTGACTGTGGCCCTTACTGCGGAGGCTCCGGTCGAGGAGGGGTTTGAGGCGTTGTTTGACGGGAAGAGTCTGAAGGGATGGCATGTGAGTGCGAAGTCCGGGCATTCTGGGACGAGCAAGCATCAGAGTGGGGGTCGGTGGGTGGTGGAGGACGGGGCGATAACGGGGAGTCAGGATGTGCCTGGGAATGGCGGGTTGATTGTGAGTGACGGGGAGTATGGGGATTTCGAGGTGGCGCTGGAGATGAACAATGATTTCGGGCCGGACAGCGGGTTGTTTCTGAGGAGCACGGAGGATGGGAAGGCTTGGCAGGCGATGATTGACTATCACTCGGGCGGGAACCTGATGGGGATTTACGGGGAGGGGCTGGGTGGGAATCCGCATGTGAGGAATTACAATTTCACGGACAAGGTGACGGAGATTGAGGCGAAGAAGACGGGCGAGCCACCGGTGGCGCTGCCGGTGCTGCCGGCGGCGTGGTCGCATTTCTGGCGGGCTGGGCAGTGGAATGAACTGCGGGCGCGGATTGAGGGGAATCCGCCGCACATCACGACGTGGATCAACGGGGTGAAGATCATGGAGTGGCAGGAGAAGGAAGTGAGGCATCCTGACAAAGGAGCGATTGCGCTGCAGGTGCATGGGGGCGGGGATTTCACGAAGCAGTATGTGAGGTACCGGAACATTCGGGTGAAGCGACTCGGGGCGGCGAAGTGAAGGCTGTGGCAGTTGATTACGGGGAGGTCCGGATGGGGCTGGCGGGGACGGATGCGCTGGGGATGCTGGCGCATCCTGTGGAGACCGTGGCGGGGCGGCCGTGGCCGGAGGCGGCGCGTAGGATTGCTGAGGTGGTGGGGGAGCGCGGGGCGGAGGTGGTGGTGATGGGGTTGCCGGTGCGGATGGACGGGACGGAGGGGACGGCGGCGGAGAAGGTGCGGCGGTTTGCGGAGGAACTGGCGCGGCATCTGGCGTCGGGGGTCCGGATTGAGTATCAGGATGAATATGGGAGCACGCTGGAGGCGGCGGCGGATTTGCGGGCGTCGGGGCGGAAGGCGCGGCGGCACCGGCCGGTGATTGATCAGGCGGCGGCGGTGGTGATTCTGCGGGACTGGCTGGAGGCGAGGCGGGTTGGGGAGGGATTGGAATAAGCCGTGACGTGGGTGCGATTCCCTGTGGATTCCGGGAACGGCTCCTGATACGGCTGCGGCGGCGAGCGGTGCTCCGGTGCGGCTGCTGATTTATCTTATTCTTCTGAACCTGCTCATGGAACTCCTGCATCAAGCCCTGCATTTCATCACCCATCTTCAGGAATCCATTGCGGCGTGGACACAGCAGTATGGCAATCTGGTTTACGGCATTCTGTTTCTGATCATTTTCTGCGAGACGGGGTTGGTGCTGATGCCGTTTCTGCCTGGGGATTCGCTGTTGTTCATCGCGGGGGCGCTGTGTGCGCCGGCGGGGGGCGGGCATTTGAAGCTTGGGCTGATCTGTGTGCTGCTGCCGCTGGCGGCGGTGATCGGGGACAGCCTGAATTACTGGGTGGGGAGGTATCTTGGGCCGCGGGTGTTTTCGCGGCCGAAGTCATTGTTATTCAATGCGGACGTGCTGCACCGGACGCAGGCGTTTTATGACCGGCACGGGAAGAAGACCGTGATTCTGGCGCGATTCATTCCGCTGGTGAGGACGTTTGCGCCGTTTGTGGCGGGGGTGGGGCGGATGAACTATCCGACGTTTCTGGTGTTCGGGATTGTGGGGGCGTTTTTCTGGGTGGTGGTGTGTGCTGGGGCGGGGTATATTTTCGGGGATTTTCCGATCGTGAAGAAGCACTTCGAGCTGATCATTCTCGGGGTGATCGGGGTGAGCCTGCTGCCGCCGGTAATTGCGTGGATCAATGCGCGGAAGGAGGCGAAGGCGGCCCTTGAGCGTGCGGACAAGGAAGAGCCGGGGGCCTGAGGGGATGTTAGGGAGCTGGAGCGGCGAATCCGGTTAGAAGAGATCGAGTTCGACCTGATTGGAGACTGGGCCGTCGATGTCGCTGGCGTCTGCGGATTTGCGTGGGCGGGGTTTGCGCGGGGAGTCTGAGGCGTCGGAGGCGTCGCCTTTGGGGGCGGTGGCTTCGAGTTTTGTGAGGATTTCGCGGGCGCGGTCGATGATGGGTTGGGGGAGACCGGCGAGGCGTGCGACCTGGATGCCGTAGCTTTTGTCGGCAGCGCCTGGGAGGATTTTGCGGAGGAAGATGATGCGGTCGTTCCATTCGCGGACGGCGACATTGGCGTTGCGGACGGAGGGGCGGCGGTCGCTGAGGGCGGTGAGTTCGTGGTAGTGGGTGGCGAAGATGGTGCGGCACTGGATGGAGTCGCAGAGGTGTTCAGCGACGCTCCATGCGATGGCGAGGCCGTCGAAGGTGGCGGTGCCGCGGCCGATTTCGTCGAGGATGACGAGACTGCGAGCGGAGGCGTTGTTGAGGATGGCGGCGGTTTCGTTCATTTCGACCATGAACGTGGATTGGCCGCGGGAGAGGTCGTCGCTGGCACCGACGCGGGTGAAGATGCGGTCGACGAGGCCGATTTCTGCGTGGGATGCGGGGATGAAGCTGCCGGTCTGGGCCATGAGGGTGAGGAGGGCGACCTGGCGGATGTAGGTGGATTTACCGGCCATGTTAGGACCGGTGAGGATGACGAGGCGATTTTCGGCGGGTTCGAGGAGGACGTCGTTGGGGACGAACTTTTCTTCGGTGAGGTTCTGGTCGAGGACCGGGTGGCGGCCGTCTTTGATGGAGAGGGAGAGCGAGTTATTGAGGATGGGGCGGCAGTAGTTGAAGAGCCGTGCGGTTTCGGCGAGACCGCCGAGGACATCGATGGAGGCGAGGGCGTCGGCGGCGTCCTGGATGGCGGCCATGCTGGTGAGGACGCGGGCGCGGAGGGATTGGAATTCGTCGTATTCGAGGCGTTTGGCGCGTTCGTCGGCTCCGAGGATGCGATCCTCCATCTGTTTGAGTTCCGGGGTGATGTAGCGCTCGCCGTTGGCGGTGGTTTGTTTGCGGGTGTAGTCGTCCGGGACCTTGGCTAGATTGGATTTGGTGATTTCGATGAAGTAGCCGAAGACCGCGTTGAATTTGACTTTGAGGCTGGTGATGCCGGTGCGTTCGATTTCGCGGGTCTGGAGGTCGGCGATCCATTGTTTGCCGTCGGTGCTGGCGCGGCGGAGGATATCGAGTTCCGGGTGCCAGCCGTCGCGGAGCATGCCGCCTTCTTTGGTGGTGGCTGGAGGTTCGTCGACGATGGCGCTGGCGATGAGGGAAGTGACGTCGGTGAAGTCGGCAAGGGCGGGCTTGAGGGAATTGGCTAGAGAGAGGTCGGGGCCGAGGGCGTCGAGGTGGGCGCGGACGTCTGGGATCTGGGCGAGGGACTGGCCGAGGACCTGCATGTCGCGGGCGTTGCCGGACTGGTTGAGACGTGTCAGGGTGCGTTCGATGTCGCGGATGGCGCGGAGGGATTCGCGTGTTTTCGAGAGGAGGAACGGGTGGCTGATGAAGGCGGCGATGACGTCCTGTCTGGCGATGAGAGGTTCTGGGTCTCGGAGTGGGTGGAGGATCCAGTCGCGGAGTTTGCGTGCGCCCATGGGGGTGCAGGTGCGGTCGAGGGCGGCGAGGAGCGAGTGTTCGTGGCCGTTACGGTGGGAGACGAGGTCGAGGTTGGCGCGGCTGGCGGCGTCGATGATGACGGTGTGGTCGCTGGTGGCGCGCTGGAGGCGGCGGAGGTGGGAGATGTTGCGGCGGAGGACGTCGCGGAGGTAGTGGAGGATGGCACCGGCGGCGCAGGTGGCGGCGGTGAGGTCACCGAGGCCGAAGCCGTCGAGGGATTGGACCTTGAAGTGGTCGAGGAGGAGGTGGCGTGCCTGGTCGAGGAGGAAGGGCCATGGTTCGAGGGCGGTGGCACCGTGGAGGGCGGCGAAGTCGCCGGTTTGGTCGTCGCTGTGGAGGAGTTCGGCGGGTTGGAGGCGGCTGAGTTCGTCGAGGAGTTCGTCGTGTGAGGAGAATTCAGCGGCGCGGAATTCGCCGGTGGTGTGGTCTGCGAAGGCGAGGCCGAGGGATTTGGGGCTGGAGCGGAAGACGGCGGCGAGGTAGTTGTTGCGACGGCTTTCGAGCATGTTGAGGTCGATGACCGAGCCTGCGGAGATGATCTGGGAGATTTCGCGTTCGACGAGTTTGCCGGGGACGGCTTCGGCGGTTTGTTCGGCGATGGCGACGCGGCGGCCGCTTTTGACGAGCCTTGCGATATAGCCTTCGGCGGCGTGGAAGGGGACGCCGCACATGGGGATGTCGTTGCGTTTGGTGAGGGCGAGGTTGAGGATGGCGGAGGCGGATTTGGCGTCTTCGAAGAACATTTCGTAGAAGTCGCCGAGCCGGTAGAAGAGGATGACGTCGGGAGGTAGGGACCGCCGGATGGCGTGGTACTGCTTCATCATGGGGGTCTGGCCGGCGTCTGACATGGGGGTATGGGAGCAGAGCAGGGGGAGGGGGGGAAGTGAGAAGTGAGAAGTGAGAAGTGGGAAAGGGGAAGGGGAAGGGGAAGGGGAAGGAGCTGGGCGGGCGGTGATTGCGATTGATTGGGGTGGTGGGGTGTGTTCAGGGAATGGGGTGATGATTTTGAAGACGTGGCTGCCTGCGGTGGTGGTCGTGGCCGGGGTGGCTGCGGCCATGTGGCGTACGTGGGAGGGGGAGGTGGTGCCGGCGATGCTGGCGAGTGCGAATGAGGAATTGCTGGCGGATTTGCGTGGGGCGGTGGAGGAGCGTGCGGAGGCGGTGCGCGGTGGGAAGGAAGTGGCGGCGGAGGGGGATCCTGGAGGGGTGATGGAGGCGGAGCCGGCGGTGGGGGATCAGGATCGGTTTGTGTTGCAGATGACGCGGCGGAAGGGGGTGGATGGGGAGGTGGTGCAGGATGGATTTCTGGCGGGTCGGTCGGCGCTGGCGCGGGGCAATCGGTTTGTGGATGCGTGGGGGCAGCCGTTGCGGCATGAGATGGTGGAGGGTCGGTATCGGGCGACGAGTGCGGGAGCGGACGGGAAGTTCAGCACTGGGGATGATCAGACGAGCGACGGGGCGAGGTCGCGGTTTGAGGAGCCGGTGAAGGCAGCGAAGAAGAAAAGTGCGGAGAAGGAGAAGGTTGTGGAGAAGGCGGCGGTGCCGGGAGCGGGGGGCGGATCCTGACAATTTAAAGGGGAGCAAACCATGCAGCAGTATCATGATCTTCTGAGGCACGTGCTGGGGCACGGCAAGCGGCGCAGCGACCGGACGGGGACGGGGACGATATCGGCGTTCGGGGCGCAGGCGCGGTTTGATCTGAGGGCTGGGTTTCCGCTAGTGACGACGAAGAAGGTGCATGTGAAGTCGGTGATTCATGAACTGCTGTGGTTCATTGCCGGGGATACGAACGTGCGGTATCTGAAGGAGAATGGTGTCAGGATCTGGGATGAGTGGGCGGATGGGGACGGGGAGCTGGGGCCGGTGTACGGGAAGCAGTGGCGGCGTTGGGAAGGGGCGGATGGCAGTGTGATTGACCAATTGGGCGGGGTGGTGAGGGACATCCGGACCCGGCCGGACAGCCGGAGGCTGATGGTGAGTGCGTGGAATCCTGTGGATGTGCCGAGGATGGCGCTGCCGCCGTGTCATTCGCTGTTTCAGTTTTATGTGGATACGGAGGAGGGGACGCTGAGCTGCCAGCTTTACCAGCGGAGTGCGGATCTGTTTCTGGGGGTGCCGTTCAATATTGCCAGTTATGCGCTGCTGACGATGATGGTGGCGCAGGTGACGGGGCTGAAGCCGGGAGAGTTTGTGCATACTTTCGGTGATCTGCACATTTACCTGAATCATCTCGAGCAGGTGGAGGAGCAGTTGAGCCGGGAGCCGCGGGCGCTGCCGGTGATGAAGCTGAATCCGGAGCGGCGGGAACTGGAGGAATTCCGCTATGAGGATTTTGTGCTGGAGGGATATGATCCGTGGCCGGCGATCAAGGGGGTGGTATCGGTATGAAGGCGCGGTGGCATGCGATTGCGGCGATGGCGGCGAACCGGACGATCGGGCGCGGCGGGGTGATGCCGTGGCATTTGCCGGACGATCTGAAGTTCTTCAAGCGGACGACGCTGGGGTGTCCGGTGGTGATGGGGCGAAAGACCTGGGAGTCGCTAGGGCGGCCGCTGCCGGGGCGGCGGAATATTGTGCTGAGTCGCGTGCTGGGGGAAGTGGCGGGGGCGGAGGTGGTCGGGTCGGTGGCGGCGCTGGATGGGCTGGGACTTGAGGGCGATGTGTTTGTGATCGGGGGAGCGGAGATTTACGGGTTGCTGCTGGAGCGGTGTGAGTCGGTGTATCTGACGGTGCTGGCGGGGCCTGCGGAGGGCGATGCGTTCATGCCGGTGTTTGAGGAGGCGTTTCCGGTGACGGAGGTGATCGAGATGCAGGCGGGAGTGGCGGAGTGGCGGCGGTACAGGAGGGGGTGAGGGGCAGGTTTGGAGGAAACGGACTGGAAAGTCCGTTCTACGGTTGTGATGCGCGCCGGGGTATTGGCTGCGGGGTTGTTCGCTGGGGCGACGAAATGCTGACAAGGATTCTGTGGCGGCTTGCTAAGGATTTGAAATTGTGAGAGGCTGAACTAGCGTGAAAAACATCACCATCAGCATTGAGGACAACCTCTACAGGCGGGCGTGCATGAAGGCTGCTGAGCAGGGCACCTCCATCTCGGCGTTGGTTCGGGATTTTCTGATCCGCCTGACGGTCGGCGAATCTGCCGAAACCGAGTTTCAGCGCCTTGCCCGCGAGGAGCAGGAACTTCGCGCGGAACTCGGTGGCCGGAGACTTGGATTGAGGGCTGAGGACAACCTCTCCCGCGAGGAACTCCATGACCGTCATGCGCTTCGTTGATGCGGACAATTCACCGAACGTACGAAAAAGGCTGAGGTATATGTCCCGGACAGGTGTGCGCCAGGGGAGAAGTGTTTTGGGTGTTAGAAATTAATGAAGTAAGGATTTTGAATTTGTGGCTTGCCGACGGCGGGTGCGTGTGATAGCTGTTAAACAATCGATGTTATTGCTTGCCCCTCCCTACTCCCGAGGCATTTGTGCCGGTCTGGTGGCTGCTTTGATGGCTGCTGTGCCGGTGATTGCTGCGGATCCTGTCCCTGTGAAGGTTAAGATTCCTTTTGCTGCCACGGTGATCAAAGAAGGTGGCCGGTATCTGATTCAGGTTCCGGCGCGGCCGGGGCAGATTTACTGCCTTGAGGTTCCGGATGGGTCGGGCGGGATGACATTTGCGGGTGTTCCCGGGACGGCGATTTATGCGCAGAGCGATACAGTTAGGTGGCCGCTGGAGTTGGCGGGCACGGTGGTGGGGGCGGAAGAAGAAGGGAATTCGGCGGGGGTGGCGGCGGGGGCGTCGCCACCGGCTGCGGGAGGCACGGTGCTGCTGCCGCTGACAATTGAGGTGTCGGAGTCACAGGGGACGCACGTTCGGTTGCGGGTGGATGGCGCGAATCCGTGGGTGGCGGTGGCGGCGATGGCATTTCCGCGGGTGACATTCGAGGGGTTTGCGGATCTTCCGACGGCGACGGGAGTGCGCTGCACGGCCCTTTCGACGCGGGTGGTGACGGCACCGATCGGGGATACGGAGCCTGGCCGGGCGGCGCTGACTTTGGAGCAGCAGCAGGAGTTTGATGCGATTCTCGCGGGGTTGCCGCAACTGATTGCGGCCGCGACGCTGCCGCCGGGGGCGACTCCGGCGATTGGAACGGGGGGCACATCTCCGCTCGCGGCGGCGCGCTATTTTCGGGTGGCGATGTACGTGGTCGACAGCAACGGAAACGGGTTTGCCGATGCGGATGAGCTGGCGGGCAGAATGAATCCGTTCGCGAGGCCGGGCGAACCTGGGTATGTGAACGCCACTGATGCGGGAGACAATGGTGTTGGCGGGATGTCGCCGATCTGGGACAGGGACGAAGACTTCTCTCCTGATTTCGAAGAGATTGCGGCTGGAACGTCGCTGTCGGAGAAGCTCTATGCTCCGGTCGTGCTGACGTGTCAGACTTTTGATCGACGGGCCGATTTCGATTCGTCCGGCTCGTGGCGTGAGATTGAGGACCGGATTGTGGGATGGGAGCGTCACTGGGACGGTTTCAACGAAGAAATGCTTTCGTGGTCTCCGCCATCCCTATTGGTAAGAACGACTCCACGGACGCTGGCTGGGTTCATGAGTGACTTCGCTGACGGGTGGGAGAATCCGGATCCGGAGTCGGGCAAGGGGTTGCCGCCGCGTAGTCTCTTTGAGGAATACTTCATGTTCCCGGCACTGATTGCCCGGCGCGTGAGGCCGGCCGCTGGTGTGGCAGGTAACCCTGAGGCAACGTCGGGGTACATCAGGGCGATTGGCGCTCGGTACCGACTCCGTGGACCGCTCTCGTCGGAGGATCAGCATCGGCAGTTTCTTAAGGTGACATGGACGCAAACGAGTGGTTTCGAACAGGTCCATGATTTGGAGTACGCTGCCTGGTCGCTGATGGGGCAGCCGCTCTTGGAGCAGGCGCCGACGTCTGTGGAGGTGGTGACGCTGACGATCCCGAGGGGTTCTTTGTACTCTGATCCGCCGTATGACGTGGTGCCACAGTACTCGGCGCCGCAGGGATCTGCAAATCCTGAGATGCTGCATTCCCAAGTGGGTGAGTATCTGAAGGTGGTGCGGCTTTTGCCGGTGGAGTTTAAGACTTATCCAGACACCAAAGCCGGGCCGGACAAGGCTCACAAACTCAATCTCACCACACGGCAGGGCGAGAAGGCGTTCTATGGTCAGCGCTGGGAGAAGTGTGTTTCGAAAGTATGGGCCACGAGCAACACCGTCAATCTCATCGACTATCTTGATGGAGGCGCTGGCAATCACGCAACGTATGAGAACGTCGTGAAGTGGAAGGTGAACGGTACCGAGCAAGATTCACACGAACTCTCTCTTGGAAGCGAGCCGGGTGAAGACGCCCATCGTCGCTACTATATTGAAATCTTGCCGAAAAACGGCGGTGACACAATCGACCGCCTCGTCATCACCTTGATTCCACGATCTACCAAGACGAGCTTCGACAACTGGTACACAACTGAGAAAGCGGATCTGGCTTGGCTTGGGGAGCTTGTGAATCTGTTCTCCAGCTTCAGCACAATACTCCAGCCGAATGGCTACTACCGTCGTCCAGACAGGAACTTCAATCCATTCCTGTATGCGGTGCCGGGTGACAGCAACACTCGGATGCACCCCGACGCATACTTTGAGGCAAGGTCATTCGCGACGGCGGGAGGCCACGCCCATCAGATGTGTTTCAAAGCTGACGGGACGTTGTTGCGATTTGGTGTTAGTGCTGGGTCTGCTGACAAGGCCGCCGCCTTCCCTCAGAACCTCAATCCTTTCCTTCATCTCGATGCTGACGTGAAGCCGTTCGTTTGGGCGCTCCAGCTCGACGGGACGCCCGCCGACCGACAGGGCACGACGCTGTCGGCACCGATCATGCACGAAGGCGTGAACTTGAAGAAATACTCGGAATGCCGTCCTGCAATCGCGAACGGCAAAACGATCCTCGTAGATGGAGCCATGCCATGAGATCAAAAAGATGGTTACTCATCGGTGCTGTCATTTTGGTGGCTTTTTGTGGATACTTCTTCAGTTCAACTTCACCGGCGCCAATCACGGAGACACCGAGTCGAGCCAAGAGCCTGGCACCGCCGACGGCATCGACCGTTAACGGATCAGCTCAAATCGATACGCCCGAAACACCTGCTGCAACGAAGCCGCCTAAAATCGTTCCGATGGTATTGACTGTGGCGAAGTTGACTTTGCCGCTCGTGTTTGCGGACACCGGCACGAATGCCGAGCTTCGGCAAGCCGTGGCCCGTGACCTGCAGATGGTTTTTGGGCATCTTGACGGTTACGAGGTTGTCAGCGCCGGTGGAGTGCCGCCAGTGATGGTGAAAGGTCACCCAATTACACCAACGAAGCTCATCAACTTCACTGGTGCCGGGCGATACTTCCCCAAAGTGATCGACGGCGAGATTGGTTATGTGGGAAATTTTGATGGGCGCGAGGCGTTGCTGATCACCGATAAAGTGATTGCGGCTTATCGTGAGGCAATGGAACGCCGCAGAGCACACCCTGCCGCATACAATGAGATCGGTCACTTCATTAATGATTTGAATCTTCTGGCAACCAAGCCAATCAACGACACGCGGCAGATGTTCGTGCTTGATCCTGCGATGGCGAGCGCGAGCAGCCAGCTTGAGCAGATCAACCCGCAGGTGTTTGCTCAACAGTTCGGTGGGCAGCAGTATCGCGCACCGAGTCTCCTGGAGATTGTTGATGGCGCTCAAATCAGCGACCGATACAAGGGCCGGTTGGTAGCGAAGTTGTATGCGCAGACAAAGGACGGCCTCAAAGATCACATGCCGCCGATCATATTCGATCAAGGGCGATGGAAGCTACTCATCGTGTTCCATCCCACGTGATTGTTAGCTTTGCGTTGTTTGCTCAAGTGACTGGCTTAGGCTGCCTCTCACAGTCTCTCTGTTCTGGGCCGATGAAGTTGACGACTTGTGCTGCCGTTGCTGCGTGTGCAGCGTTTGAGGCTTCAATCATTGTGAACCTTCAGTCGGCTCTTGGGATGCTGGTTTTTGGTGTGTGGCTCATCGGATCGGTTGTGCAAGCTGGTTGCCTGCTTGCAGTTCTGGCAAAGCCCAACGCATCCAAGAATCAGGCAGTGACGGTAGCGAGTCTTGTTGTGACCAATTGCATGAACGTTTGGTTCGGGCTTGAGTTCTTTAACGCGGTGGGATGAAGGTGCTTTGGCAATGGCAACGTCTCTGCCGACCGCGCCGGGGCATGAAGCGTCTTGGACGAATTGAATATGAATAAAAGTGAGTGCCGAATTGGGTCGTTGATGATCTTGTGTGCCGGGAAACATGAAGGAATATTTTAATGGCGATGCGCTAGAACTTGGGGATTTTAAGAACTCCTCTGGAATGCGCTGGACTTACCTAAACCGATGGCCCCATGAGACTGAAAATAACGATTGGAATATGTCTGCTGATGGTCGCTGCGGGGACTTACTTTCTCAAAGTCCAGGGCACCCCAGCTATCACCCGCCCAAACACGCCGCCGGATCTACCAGTACCGGCAGTGCAAGACATGCCCGCAAAAGCTGAGGATGACTTCTTCGCAAAAATGCTGGACGAGGCCAAGGCCAAATTGCCTAGCGACTACATCATAACCCAGGAAGACTTGGAGCAGATCAGGAAAAACGCCGTGCCGCGGGCACTAGACATGGTAGCAAAATCCGAATCCCTCCGGAAAGCAATTAGCCAACTATTGGAACGTCCCGTTGAGTTATATGGGCAAGTGCTTGACGAAAACGAAATGCCGGTGGTAGGAGCCAAGATCGAGTATCACGCTGCCCCGGGTGGACCGGTGGCCCGAATATTCAGTGTGATGTCCTCGGCTCCTGATGGCAGATTCGAAGTTAGAGGCGTGAGTGCAGTGGCTTTGACTCTTGTTATTGAACCCCCTCCTGGCTATCAAAGACCTTCTGAATACATCAGAAAGATACCCATCTCAGAGCCTTTGGAAGTAATCCAGCTCAGTGAGGAATATAAAAAGCTCCCTCAAGTGGCCCAGCTTGCTGTTGCTCCCCTGCTGGCGATGTCGCGACCCGATTCCCCGACATACAAACCTGACAAGTCAAAGCCTGTGATTTTCCGGCTGAGAAAGCTCTGATCGACGCAGTCTGCTCTTCCACTTCCGATGCGCCGCCCAAGCTCCGCGCCGCGCGCGTCTGAGCTGGCAGGTATGTCTTTTGGCCGAAGGGGTTGAGGGCCGGTTTACTTGGGTGATTCAGAAGGCCCATTTGAGGGCGAGGGCGGCGAAGGGTGCGGAGTCGAGGTTGGAGGAGGAGAGGACGCGGGCGGAGGAGTCGCGGAATTCGATATCGCCGGCGAAGGCGAGGCCGGAGCGTGCGCTGATGCGCCAGTGGGGGCCGAGGCGACGTTCGATGCTGAGGGCGGCGCGCCAGAGGGAGAGGTTGATCTGGCGGGTGGGGTCGGAGGAGTTGCCGATTTCCCATGTGCCGCCGGCGGGGTAGGCGACGAGGCCGAAGGTCCAGTTGGGAATGGGTTTCCAGCCGATGGCGACGATGGGTAAGCGTCACGCCCAGGTTTGAGGAGATCGCTCGCATCATAGACGTCATAGCTGGAAAGCTATGGCCTCTATGAATGAATCAGACCTGATTTTGAATCAGGAC
>CANHUG010000011.1 GCA_947462995.1 Verrucomicrobiales bacterium
GGTCGTCGAGACTGCCGACGAGCATTTCGACGAGACGGCGGATTTCTGGTCGGGCGTCGACCATGGCGAGCTGCTGGATGAGGTGATCCTGGAGCGTGACGGAAGTGGCCAGGGAGTCGAAGAGGAACTGGCGGCGTTCTTCTTCTTCGGCGGTGCGTGGGCCGCGGGCGGCGTTGCTTTGGGCGAGGTAGGTGCGCCATTCCTCGTCCATCTGGGAGAGCTCGTTGAATTCCTTATCGAAGCCGTCGTCGTCGAGGTCGGATTCTGGGCGTTCCTGTTCGAGGGAAACGTCGGTGGATTCGGCTTCGAGGACTGGGTTCTGCGCCATTTCGACATCGATCATCTGGCGGAGTTCGAAGACGGGGGCTTGCAGAATATTCAGGCTCTGCTGCAACTGCGGGGAGAGCCGCTGCTGCTGGCTGAGGTTCTGGGACAGTGACTGCGAAGGATTCATGGCGGCGCCGAGCGCTGGACGCAGTCATGCACCGTGAACGAGTAAAGGCAAGCACTTAACATACCAATCGTGTTTACATTTATGTGAGGGGGATGCCTGCGGGTTGGAATGAGGCTGATGCTGGGGTGGGGAGCTGGAGGAGGAGAGGGTGGGCGTGGGGTGAGAGCCAGCGGAGGAGGGAGTGGAGATGGGGTTCGGACATGGCGGTGCAGCCTGCGGTGGGGTGTGCGGGTTGCTGCCAGATGTGGAGGAAGATGCAGGATCCGGCGGAGGGGAGGTTGTTGGCGTTGTGGTGGACGACGAGGCCTGAGCGGTAGACTCCGTTTTCCGGGATCATGTTTTCGGCGCTGTTCCAGTCTTTGGTGGTGAGGCGCTGATCGACGATTTGGTTGTAGTGTGGGGAGGCTGGGTCGTCGACGCCGGCGTGGTGGGGGGACATTTGTTCCCACGGCCATGAGAGGGGAGGGCCGGGGGGCGGATGGGTGCCGAAGGCGGTGCCGAGGGAGAAGAGACCGGCGGGGGAGCAGCCGTCGCCTTCCTGTTTGGGTGGGATGGAGGAGAGGTGGGAGGGGGACCAGAGCCCGCGGCCTGGGCGGAGGCCATGGCGGCCGAGGGAGACTGGGATGGGGGTGCCGACGGGGAGCCACGGGGAGGGGGCGTCGTGGCGGGCGAAGCGATAGAGGGTGCCGTTGGTGGAGGACCAGTCAGGGGAGGAGACGGCGATGAGTTGGAGCGTGCGGTCGGGGATGCGTGGGGAGGGGCCTGATGCGGGGGTGCGGCAGGCGGCGGGGAGCGCGGCGAGGGAGGCGAGTTGGAGGATCGCGGAGCGGCGCGGCATCATTTTGGAGAGAAGGCGGGAGTGCGGGTGGGCGCTACCGTGGATTGGCCTCGCAATTGCGGGTGAGTGCGGTGAAGAGTGGCAGCTGAGTGCCTCCGGTGTTTTCCAGTTTGTTCAGTGACCTTGTGTTCAAGCCTGTGCTGCGGCCGCTGGTGCGGCTGGTGAGCGGGCTGGTGGCGATCCCGGTGTTCCGGTTTCTGCTGCGGCGTGTGTTGCGGGTGCAGACGTCGGATGCGGAGCTGGAGAGGGATTTGGAGATGTGGTTTCGGGGGGCGGTGCTGCTATTGGCGGCGACGGCGAATCTGGAGGATGTGTTGTTTGGGTGGTTGCCGTGGCACCGGGTGGGGGATGAGAATCAGATTTGGCAGACCCTTTTGCTGAGGTTGCTGCTGGCGGTTGGGGTGATTGAGAGCATGCCGGACCAGGATTTGTTCGGGTTGCTGCATCGGGGGCCGCCGAAGGTGAAGCTGACGACGCGGGCTGGGTGGGTGCTGGCGTGGAGACAGCGTCGCGAGTTGGTGCGCGGGTTTTTGTGCCTGCACCTGCGGCGGTCGTCGCCGGTGCTGGCGATCATGGCGGTGGTGTGGGGAGGGCAGCCTGGGTCGACTGCGAACACGGTGGGGTGGTGTTGTTATGGGGCGGCGCTGGCGCAGTATCTGGTGATCGCGATGGTGACGCAGCGGGACCGGGTGCAGGGATTGCTGGATGCGTTTGAGCGGGAGACCTCGCAGATCCGACAGGAGATGACGGTGTCGGCGGCTGGGGATGCGGGGGCGTGTGGTGAGGAGCCGTGGGACGGGACGGGGGAGTGAGGGAGGGGGATCAGGGGGATTTTTCTGCTGGTGGAGTGGGAGCCATGAGGTCGCCGATCTGCTGGAGGATGACGGGGAGGAGGAGGGCGGCGGAGTAGTGGCCGACGGGCAGTTGGCGATGGTGGTCGGCGGGTAGACTGGCGGCGGCGGCGAAGGCGAGGGAGCAGCGAGGCGGGACGACCTCGTCGAATTTGCCTGAGAAGAGCCATGTGGTGGCTGGGTTGATGCGGTGGGCGAGGCGCATGGGTTCGACGGCGAGGGAGAGCGAGCGGATTTGAGGGGAGTCGATGCCTGCGGCGGCGAGGCGGTTGCGGATGCCTGCGGCGTCGCGGGTGCCGTGGATGAGAACCTCGGCGATTTGGCCGCCGGCGAGGAAGATGAAGGTGCGTTGGTAGGCGTGGTCGAGACCGGCGACGGTGGCGGTGATGAAGCCGCCGAGGCTGGTGCCCTGGAGGCCGATGAGGGAGGCATCGACTTGAGGGAGGGCGGCGACGGCGTCGCGGGCGCGGCGGACGTCGGCGACGGCCTGCTGCATGGCGGGGAGGAGACGGCGGATGTCGGTGGAGAGCGTGGAGGTGCGGGCTCCGTAGCCGGGGAGGTGAATCACGAAGGTGTGGAGGTTGCGGGAGCGGAGCCCGCGGGCGATGGTGCGGCCGGCGGCCATGCCGCGGCCGGATTCGTGGACGATGACGACGGCGGGGGCTTTGAGGACGGAGCCGTCGGGGTTGCGAGCCTGGTACCATTCGAGGGCGACGCGGTCATTGACGGCATCGCCGGAGGGGACGGGGCTGGGGAAGCGGATGAGGAAGTCGCCGGGCTGGTTTCCGGAGGATTCGGTGATGACGGGGAAGTCGGAGGGTGACCAGAGAAGGTTTGAGAGACAGTTGGTGGCGTCCGGGTTGGAGTCTGGCTGAGGGGTGAGGGAGTCGTGGCCGGTGAAGGATTGGCCGACGGAGGATTTGGGGGGTGGGGAGGATTGGGAGAGCGCGTTGGGGAGTGGGGAGAGTGAGAGGAATCCGATGAGGAGGGCGCGCATCATGGGGGCAGGGTGTCAGATTGGGGGGCGGAGAGATAACGATAATTCACAGAAACTGGTGCTGATGAGCTTGCCAAGATTGCGCCCGCATGAAAGTATGCCGCGTTTTAAAGCAGGAAACTAGGTGAAAACTTGGTCTGCCCCCTCCCCCAAACATCCAACATAGCCCCCCGAAGCGCCATATGAAACGCCGTCCGCTCTTTCGTTTTCTTCCTTCCCGACTGTTCCTGATGCTGGCTCCGCTGATTGCGGCATGGCCGCTTCAGCAGGTGCACGCGCAGACGAATGGGACGTGGACCAATCTTGCTGGTGGTTCGTGGCCGACGGTTGGGAACTGGACGAGCAGTGCGGTGGCGGCGGGTGTGGGAGCGCTGGCGGATTTCGGGACCTTGAACATCACGGCGAACGCGACGGTGACGCTGGATGGTGCGCGGACGGTGGGGAATCTGCGGTTTCAGGATGCGACGACTGCGAGCAACGACTGGATTTTGAATACTGGGACGGCTGGGCCGCTGACGCTGGATGTGGCGAGCGGGACGGCATCGATTACGGTGTTGAATCGGACGGCGACGATTGGCGCGGTGCTGGCGGGGAATGATGGGCTGACGGTTTCGTCGGCGACGACTGGGACGGTGGGGGGCACGCTGGTGCTGGGTGCGGCGAACACGTTGAGTGGGGGGATTACGGTGACCGGCGGGATTCTGCAGTTGAACAACAATACTGCGGCTGGAGCGAATACGATCACGATGGCGGTGCCTGCGAACACGGGGATTGCGACGCGGTTGGTGGTGAACGGCGGGGTGACGATAACGAATCCGATTGTGATCAATGGGGGTGCGCCGGTGGCTGGGAATGGCGTGGTGCAGTCGGCGGGTACGGGGCGTGCGACGGTGAACGCGCCGATCACGATCAACGGGAATGCTGCTAACGGCGGGCATTTTGTGGGATCTGGGAGCGAGTTGTTTCTGGGCGGGCAGATCACGGCGAGTGTGGGGGTGACGCAGCGGACGGGGCGGGTGATTTATGCTGGTGGGGGGACTGGGTACAGTTCGCTGGTGGCGTCTGGGACGGTGGTGAGCGGTGCGGCGAACGGGATTTCGTCGCTGGCGACGGTGCAGCTGGGTGGTTCTGAGAACTGCACGCTGGATCTGAATGGGTTTGATCAGATGCTGGCGGGGATCAACTTTGGGAACTCTGGTGCGAACAGCGCGTTGACTGGGACGGTGAGTCTCGGGGCGCGGACGCTGACGGTGGATGGTGGATTTGGGGGAACGATCAACACCTTGAATAGCGGGACGGGCAATGCGCCGCACGCGATCAATGCGACGGCGGGCGGGACCTTGTCATTCGGGCCATTGCCAGGATTTCTGAATGTGGCGGATTCGGCTGCGTCGGATGATTTGACGATTTCGACGGCGACGGTGAATGCGCCTGGCGGGCTGACGAAGACAGGTTTTGGGACGCTGAGTCTGAATGGGGCGCAGGTGCAGGGGCCATTGATTATCAATTCGGGGACACTGGCGGTGGGTCGGTTCAATGCTGGCGGCAGTGCGACGACGACGGCGCTGACATTGGATCCGGGGACGGCGGTGAGTTTCAAGGCGGGTCCTGCGGCGGTGGACACGATCACGGCTGGGACGCTGGTGGCGAGTGGTGCGAATGTGAACATCCTGCAGAATGCGGGGATTCTTGCGCCGGGGACGTATCCGCTGATGAACTATGCGGGTGCGAGTCCGGGTTTGGGCGGGTTCCTGCTGCAGCCGTTTGGTCATGCGGATGCGACGCTGGTGGATACGGGGTCGGCGATTGCGTTGCGGGTGAATGCGAATGAGGGGCTGCGTTGGACTGGGTCGTTTGACGGGAGCTGGGATGAGTTTTCGAACAACTGGAATCTGGCGACGAGTGGGACGCCTGCGGCGTTTCGTCAGGGAGACGAGGTGACGTTCCCGGATGGGCCGGTGAATACGGCGGTGACGGTTGGTGCGACGGCGACTGCGGCGCGGATCAACTTCACGAATGGGTTGGCGACGGAGTACAGCATCGGTGGTGCTGGGTTTGCTGGTCCGGGAGATCTGGTGAAGGGTGGGGCCGGGAAGGTGACGCTGGCGAATGCGAACACGTTCACAGGCCCGGTGGCATTGAACGCTGGGACGCTGGAGTTGGACCATGATGCGGTTGGCAACGTGGTGTTGAGCGGGACGTCCGGGGTGGCGGTGGCGCCTGGTGCGACCCTGCGGCTGACGCGGGACGATGCCAATTTTACGTTCAACCGGGTGCTGACGGGATCCGGGACGGTGGTGGTTAATCCGCGGACGGCGGGGCCGAACACGACGGCGCTGGCGGCGTTCCTTTCGGGTGCGAGTCCTTTGTTTTCGGGGGCGATCCGGCTGGAAGCACCGCTGGGTGGGACGTATCGGTTGCAGCAGCCTGCGGCGGCGGCGCTGGGGACGGCGGCGATTGAGGTGCAGGATGGGGCACAGTTTTATGCGGCTGGGCAGACTTACAACAATCCGATCAGCATTACGGGGATTGGCTATCAGGATGCGAGTGCGTGGCTTGGGGCGCTGCGGATCGAGGGGGCGACGTGGGCTGGTCCGGTGGTGATCAACGGGCCGTCGGCGCGGATTGGAGCGTACAACGGGACGGGGACGGTGAGTGGACCGATTTCGGGGGGGGATCTTGAGGCGAACGTTTCGAACTACAACATCGGCATGACGCTGGTGTTCACGGGTGCGAACTCGTATGGATTGACGACGATTGGCGGGGGGAACTCGCAGGCGGCGGGGGTGCCTACGATGCGATTGAACATTGGGAATGGCGGGACCACAGGGACGCTGGGGAGTGGGGATGTGTTTGTGAATGGAGACGGTGCGAACGGCGTCATCGGGTTTGACCGGAGCAATGGGTACACGCTGCTGCCTGGACAGGACATTATCGGTGGCGGTGCCAACGTGTTGCGGACGTTTGTGGATCTTGACTGCCTTGGGGCCGGGTTCAATGACAACGGGAATCCGATCACGCTGGGTGGTGGGACGACGCTGTCGGGCGGGTTCATCCGGGTGGGTCAGGCGCGGGCGAATTCGGTGACGAACTTCACGGGGACGCACACGTCTGGACAATTGACTGTGGCGGTGGCGAATGCTGCGACGCTGAATTTGAATGCTGGTGCGACGATCAGCACGGGGTACTTCACGTCGGGTCAGGCGGCGAACAGCGGCGGGGTGGTGAACCAGGCGGCAGGGACGACGGTGGTGGTGGCGGACCAGTTCAGGGTTGGGCACTTTGGGACGGAGACGTCGGTGTACAACATGAATGGGGGGACGCTGACGATGACGGGGGATTCTCCGTTCCTGACGCCATCGACGACTGGGGCGGGAGGTGCCGGGACGACGGGAGACAACAACATCAATGCGACGAATCCGCAGACGATTGTGGGTGGCGGGATGTATCTCGGAGTGGATGGGACCGGGATTTTCAATCAGAATGCCGGGACGGTGACGACGAACTGGATTGTGCTGGACAACCGGACGAACACGGGGGCAGGCGCGAACATGACGGACGGGGTTGACCGCTATAATCTGAATGGCGGGACGCTGAATGTGCGGAGCACGTGGGGGATTCTGGGCCGGAACACGTCGACGGCGATGGCGTTCAATGGCGGGACCCTGCGGGTGGACAACACGGGGACTGGCACGGGAACGGGTGTGGCGCTGGCGATTCCGGTTGATGTGGATCTGACAGTGGGCGGGGCTGGGTCGACGCTGGACACGAATGGAGCGGACAATTCGTTCATTCTGTCGAAGGGGATTGCCGGAACCGGGGCGCTGGCCTTTGGTGGTGGCGGTACGGTGACGTTCAGCACGGCTGGGGTGCAGCGGGTGACAGCGGTGATCAGTTCGACTGGCGGGACGAAGATTGCGAAGACGGGTGCTGGGACGACGGTCCTGACGGGCAGCGGCGCTGGCATTAGTGGGCCGGTGGAAGTGGTGGCGGGACGGCTGGAGCTTCCGGCTGGTTCTGCGCCGTCGTCGGTGACGGTTGGAGCGGGGGCTACGCTGGCTGGCGAGTTCAGCACACCGGTGTTGAACCTGAATGGTGGGACCCTGTATATCAATCCGAACACGCCGGGCGGGCTGAATGCCGGGACGGTGAATGTGACTGGAGCGAACACGATTTCGCTGACGGCGATTCCTGCCGGGCTGGGGCCGTGGACGGTGTTCAGTTATAGCGGGCGGACGGGTGCCGGCACGTTGGGAGTGGCTGGAGCGGCGGACTTCCGGAATGCGCCGGTGGTGGGTGATACTGGCAGCGCGGTGACCTTGAACATTGCGCCGGGCAAGACGCTGGCGTGGACGGGGGCTGCGAGTGGCGTGTGGAACGTGCGTGGGGCGGCGAACTGGGCGGACACGGCACCGCCGAATGGGGCGGAGTTGTTCTACAATGCGGACGCGGTGGTCTTCCCGGACGGGGCGGCGAATCCTGCGGTGACGATTGCGGGGACGCCGAGTCCGCTGGCGGTGATGTTCAACGCGGCGTCGACGAATTACACCCTGACGTCGAGTGCTGGCAATCAGTTGAGTGGAGCGGTGGGGATTTCGAAGTCCGGCGCGGCGACCTTGACGCTGGCTGGGCCGAATCTGCATGACGGTCCGACGGCGATCAGTGGTGGCACGGTGACGCTGGCGGCGGCGACGAGCCTTGGGAGCGGTGCTCCGGGGAACGGGGTGTCGCTGAGTGGCGGTGGCCGATTGAACTTCACTGGTGCGGCGGACCTGCTGGCGACCCGTGATGTTGAGATCGGGGCTGGCGGTGGCAGCATTGTGCTGACGAACGCGGCGGCGCAGACGGTGAGCCTTCCGGGGAATCTGTCAGGGGCTGGCGATCTGACGCTGGGCAGTGCTGGAGCTGGAGCGCCGACGTTTGTGCTTGGTTCGCCAGCGACGGCGGCGAGCGGGTTCAGCGGGAACATCAACGTGAACTCTGCTGGTGGCGGTCTGACGACGGTGCGACTGGCGAGCAGCGCGGCGATCAACGGAGGGACGGTGACGTTTGCGACTCCGACGGCAGGTGCGGCGGGATCGACGACGACGCTGGATCTTGCGGGTTTCAACGTGCCGGCGACGGCGACGCTGGTGTTCAACAGTCAGATTCTGGGGACGACGTCTTATCGGACGCAGGTGACGGGATCGGCTGGCGGCGGTGCGATCAACGGGCCGATTCAGGTGAATGGTGATTCGATTGTGCAGTTCAGCACGAGCGTGAATGATTCGATCACCTTGAATGGTCCGGTGAGTGAGGGGGCGTCCGGATTCGGGACGGCGACGAGTGTGTTCTTCCTCCGTGGGGGTGGTGGTACGGGGACGGTGAACGGGAACATCAATCTGCCGCTGGGAACGGTGAGCAAGACGGACGCTGGCACCTGGACGATCAATTCCACGGGCAACAACTGGGCGACCAGTGCGGTGGCGGTGGGAACATTGCGGATGGGGGCGGCGAATGTGCTGCCATCGGCGCTGACGCTGATCATGGGGCAGAACGACACGAACACGGCGGTGCTGAATCTGAACGGGTTCAATCAGACCGTGGGCAGCCTCCAATCGAATCCGGCGACGGGGACGAATGCGAACAGCAAGTCGATCACGTCGGCGACGCCGGCGACCCTGACGATCAATCAGGGGATCAGCACGTCCTACGCGAGTCAGGTGACTGGTGCGGTGTCGCTGGTGAAGAACGGGTTCGGGTCGCTGACGCTGGCGAACGGCGCGAGCAGCTACACTGGATCGGTGGCGGTGAACGAGGGCCTTGTGGATGTGACGGGTCTGAACGGGGCGCTGGGCAGCAACAACACGGCGGGCCGGGTGATCACGGTTGGCAGTGGTGCGGAGCTTCGGTTCAGCGTGAATAACGTGTTCGGGAATGGGGTTGGCAACGCGAACCTGCCGTCGCTGGTGGTGAATGGCGGGACGGTGAATGCGACCCGTTACAACACGATTGGTGCGATCACGCTGAATGGTGCGACGCTGACGCAATCGGCGTCTGACAGTGGTGGTTATGAAGGGTACCAGTTCAAGGGAGCGGTGACGGTGGGAGGATCCGGGCCATCGTTCATCACGAGCACGAACGGGAAGGCGAATCACCTTGATGCGGCGACGGTGTTCACGGTTGGAGACGCGACTGGCAGCAGTGCGGCGGATCTGATGATTGACACGGTGCTGCGGAATCAATCGGCTGACTTCGGCGGCGGGGCTGGCGGCCTTGTGAAGGCTGGTGCTGGGACACTGCTGCTGGGTGGTGGTGCGGCGCACAGTTACTCTGGAGCGACTACGGTGAATGCGGGGGTGCTGGAGTTGGGAGGCACGCTGGCGTTGAGTCCGGTGACGGTGAATTCCGGCGGCACGTTGTCCGGGAACGGGAGTGCGTCGGCGGCTGCGGTGGTGAATGCGGGCGGTACGATTGCTCCTGGCAGTGGTGCGGCGACGCTGGGCTTCGGTGGGAATCTGACGCTGGCGTCTGGATCGAGCTATGCGGCTGAGATCTACGGTGCTGGGACGTCGGACAAGCTGGCGGTGACGGGTGTGCTGAATGCCGGCGGGACGGTCCGAGTGAGGCTGGAGGGATATACTCCGGTGCTTGGGGATGTGTTCGATCTGGCTGATGCGTCTAGCATTACCGGGGCGACCGCG
This sequence comes from Verrucomicrobiales bacterium, assembly GCA_947462995.1. Classification (GTDB taxonomy): domain Bacteria; phylum Verrucomicrobiota; class Verrucomicrobiia; order Verrucomicrobiales; family V1-33; genus V1-33. The sequence continues at coordinate 9,824 of CANHUG010000011.1, forward strand.
TTTGATTTCTCGGGTGCGGCGCTTGGGGCTGGGTTGACGTGGGACACGGCGCAGTTTGCGACGGACGGGACGGTCCGGGTGATTGCCGGGACTGGTGATCCGTTCAACGCGTGGGCGTCGGCGCTTGGGGTGACGGGCGGCAAGGGTGGGGATGACGACGGTGACGGCGTGATCAACATCCTTGAGTTCGCGACGAACAGCGATCCGAAGTCTGGCGGGTCGGTGGCGCGTGCGTATGGCAATGTGAACGCGATTGGCGGCCAGCAGGCGCTGACGATCACGGTGGCGACGCGCAAGGGGGCGGCCTTTGCGGCGAGCGGGAACCGTCAGAATGCGGTTCGTGACAACGTGGTGTACTCGGTCGAAGCGGCGAATGACGTGACGGCGTGGGGTGAGGTTGGGGTGACGGAGTTGAATGCGACGGACTCTGCTGCGGTGCAGGCGACGCTGACGCTGCCGGTGCTGGGAGCGGATTGGGAATGGCATTCGTTCCGGACGGAAGGCGCGACGGTTGGAGACATCTCGGACATTGTCCGGCTGAAGGTGTCGGCGCAGCCCTGATTGGCTGAGAGACTGTGAGAGCCGGTGCCGTCGCGATTTGCGGTGGCACCGGCTTTTTTCTGCCGTGATTGAGAGGGGTGAACTTGCGAGCGACTAATCCGAGTTGTTATGGTGTGGCGATGGTGTCGGCGGTATTGCTGGCCGGGGGAGTGGTGAGGGCGGCGGAGTTGGAGTCGGCGGAGTTGTTTGGAGCGAAGCATGCGAAGCTGGATTCGCTGGCGACTGGGGAGTGGTGGGGGAAGCGTGCGGTTGGGATGAATCCGCCGCCGACGATGGATGTGCCGCGAGATGAGGTGGTGGCGTTTGCGTTGTACACACAGGATCGGGGGGTATTGAAGCTGACGGCGCAGTTGTATCCGCTGAAGCCGGGGGAGGCGCGGGAGGCTAGGTTGGAGGTGGAGCGTGATGGTGGTTGGGTGGAGGTGGGGCGGGCGGCGGTGGTGTATCCTGGTTGGAGTGCGCATTTCCGTGTGGAGGGATGGGATGCGGGGCGGGATGCGGCGTACCGGGTGCGGCATGGAGAGGCGGCGGTTTTCAGCGGGAAGATCCGGCGGGATCCTGTGGAGAAGGCGGAGATCAAGGTGGCGAGCCTGTCGTGCAATTCGAGTCGGACGACGGGGGCGCGGGTGGAGGTTATCGAGCGGTTGCGGCGGCAGGATCCGGATTTGTTATTCTTTGCGGGGGACCAGACGTACCGGCACACCGAGCATACGGCCGGGTGGATTGAGTTCGGGCTGCAGTTTCGGGACGTGCTGCGGGACCGTCCTGTGGTGACGATACCGGACGATCACGACGTGGGGCACCCTAACTTGTGGGGTGAGAACGGGAAGCAGTCGGTGCATCCGGCGGGGGCGGATGGCGGGTACATGTTTCCGCCTGCGTATGTGAATCTGGTGCAGCGGCAGCAGACGTGGCATTTGCCGGATCCGGTGGATGCTGCGCCTGTGGAGCGTGGGATCACGGTGTATTTCACGAGATTGCGGGTGGGCGGGATTGATTTTGCGATTCTGGAGGACCGGAAGTTCAAGAGCGGGCCGAAGGGGAAGATTCCGCAGCTGGGGCCGCGGCCGGATCACATCAATGATCCGGGGTATGATCCGCGGTCGATTGACTTGCCGGGGCTGGAGTTGCTGGGTGAGAGGCAGCACCGGTTTCTGAGGGAATGGGGAGAGGATTGGGGAGGGGCGCAGCTGAAGAGTGTGCTATCGCAGACGGCGTTCTGCGGGGCGGTGCACATGCATGGGAAGGAAGACGAGCGGTTGCTGGCGGATCTGGATTGCAACGGGTGGCCGCAGACGCAACGGAATCGGGCGTTGCGGGAGATCCGGCGGGCTGGGGCGGTGCATTTGTGTGGCGACCAGCATCTTGGGGTGCTGGTGCGGCATGGGATTGAGGATTGGGGGGACGGGCCGTATGCGTTCACGAGTCCGGCACTGGTGAACACGATTTACGGGCGGTGGTGGCATCCTGCGGATGAGAAGGAGGGGCCGAATGCGGTGGCGGGGAGTCCTTTGCCGTGGATAGGGGATTACCGGGACGGGTTGGGGAACCGGATCAGCATGCTGGCGTATGCGAACCCTGGGAAGATCGCGGATGAGAAGCAGCGAGCGGATGGGTACGGGTTGGTGCGGTTCAACAAGGAGGAGAGGACGGTGACGTTTGAGTGCTGGCCGAGGTTTGGGGAGGGGCAGTTTCCGGGGTGGCCGGTGACGGTGCCGATGGGGGCAAATGACGGGCGGAAGCCGAAGGGGTGGCTGCCGAAGTTGGTGATTTCGGGTGCGGAGAGTGCGGTGGTGCAGGTGGTGGACGAGGGGAGCGGGGAGGTTTTGTACACGAGGCGGGTGAGGGGGCCGGAGTTCAGGCCGCCGGTGTTTGGGTGGGGGAAGCACACGATTCGGGTGGGACGGGACCGGCCGGATGGGCCGAGTTTTTCTGGTGTGGGGGTGGATTTGAGTGGTATTGGGGAGAAGATCGAGGTGCGGCTTTGAAGGGGGGAGTGGGCTGGGGTGTAAAATCCTGAATTTTTCCCGTTACAAACGGCTGCTCTCGTCCTAATCTCCCGACCCCTATCCAGGGGAAACACCTATGCGCACCGGACCAGACGCCGCCACCTCAGCGAAGTCAATTTACCGATGGAACCGCCGACCTCAGGCGGCGCTGTCGCTTGCGTTTGCAGCGGGGATGCTGTGGAGCGGACCGCTGATGGAGTCGGTGGTGGGAGCGCCGACGGCGGCGTCGGAGGCGCAGCGGCGTGAGGCGCAGGCGGCGCGGGCACGGGAGTTGATGGCGGAGGGTGATGCGCTGGTGAGTGCGGGGAATGACGGGGATGCCTTGGTGAAGTTTCGGGAAGCGGTGGCGGCATTGCCGTCCGGGGCGACGGCGGTGAGGGAATTGCGGGCGGCGGCGACGAAGCGGTTTGGTGATGCGGCGACGCGGCATGCGGAGACGCTGGCGACGCGTGGGGAGTATGAGAAGGCGGCGGCGTTGTTGAATGAGACGCTGACGGATGGGATGGATCCGTCGTCGGAGGCTGCGAAGGCGTTGAAGGAAGATTTGAAGGATCCGGATCAGTATAATCCTGCGCTGACGCCGAGGCATTCCGAGAGTGTGGACAAGGTGCGGCAGTTGCTGCGGTTGGCTGGCGGGCACCGGGACATTGGGGATTACCGGGCGGCGAAGGCGGCTTACAATCAGGTGCTGGCGGTTGATGAGACGAATGTGGCGGCGCGGCGCGGGTTGGAGGAAGTGGAGCGATACATTTCGAATCACCTGAGGTCCGAGCGTGATTACACGCGGGTGAAGATGCTGAATGAAGCGGACCGTCAGTGGGAGACTGCGGTGCCGGTGAGGGCGGCGGTGCCGGGAGTGGGCAAGGTGTCTGGCCCTGAGGCGTATGTGTCGCAGAGTTCGGTGGCGATCAAACTGGATGCGCTGAGGATTCCGCGGTTCAGTGTATCGGATTTGCCGGTGTCGGATGCGTTGACGTATCTGGCGCGAAAGTCAGCGGAAGCGGATGCGGTGTCGCCGGACGAGAACAGCCGTGGGGTGAACATTGTGTGGAATGCGGGGACGAAGGCGGCGGGGGAACTCAAGTCGGTGACGCTGGATTTGCGGAATGTGACGGTGCGTGATGCGCTGCGGTCGATTTGCGAGGTGACGGACACGAGGTTCCGTGTGGATGCTTCTGCGGTGGTGGTGTATGCGACGGGGGGAGGCGGGATGACGACGCGGCAGTTCCGGGTGCCGCCTGGGTTTTTGAACACGACGCCGGCAGCGGCGGAGACGGCGGCGACGGGTGATCCGTTTGCGGGATCGTCGGCGACGGCGGACAGCAGTCGGCCGCGGTTGCGGAGGCTAGGGGCGGCGGAGTTTCTGACGCGTGCGGGGGTGCCGTTTCCGGAAGGGGCGTCGGCGTCTTACAATCCGACGCAGAACATGCTGACGGTGACGAATACGGAGGAGGGGTTGGATCTGGTGGCGAGTCTGACGGACGGGTTGGTGGCGACGGAGCAGAAGCAGGTGGTGATCAAGGTGACGCAGTTGCAGTGCGCGCAGACGAACCTGCGGGAGCTGGGATTTGACTGGTTTCTGGAGCCATCGCAGGTGGGGAGCAGCGGGATGTTTGCGGCTGGCGGGACGGCTGCGGGTGGGGAGTTGGGGGCGGCTCCGTCGGTGGGGGCACCGGGGACGACGGATTTCCGGTCGATTGAAGCGACGTTCAATGTGACGCAGGGGCCGTTGACGGGTGGGTTGAGGAGTTCGCTGGATTTGAGCAAAGCGGCGTCGATTGACACCCTGCTGAGTGGGCAGGGGGCGACGGCGGTGAGTGCGGCGCGGCCGCCGTATATGGCGTCGATTGCCGGCGTGATGACGAACCCGCGTTTTCAGACCCTGATGCGGGGGCTGGATCAGAAGAAGGGGGTGGATGTGGCGACTGCGCAATCGGTGGTGGTGAAGAGCGGGCAGAAGGCGACCGGGTTTTCCGGGCGGACGATGCTGTATCCTTCGGAGTTTGATCCGCCGCAGATTCCGCAGAATTTCGGGGGAGGTGGGACGCTGAATCTTGCGCCTGGTGGAGGGCTTCAAGTTCAAGGGGCGCAGGCGTCGAACAATTTTCCGGTGACGCCGGCGAATCCGAATTCGTTCACGCCGCGGGACATTGGGTCGACGATTGAGGTGGAGCCGACGGTTGGGGATGACGGTTACACGGTGAACTTGGATTTGTCGGTGGTGTTCAGTGAGTTTGATGGGTTCATCAATTACGGCACGCCGATTACGAATGGGCAGGTGGTGCTGACGGAGAACCGGATTATTCAGCCGGTGTTTTCGAAGACGGCGGCGGCGGCGCAGGTGATGGTTTATGATGGGGAGACGGTGGCGATCGGTGGATTGAGGCAGGAGAAGTCCGAGACGATCAACGATAAGGTTCCGGTTCTGGGGAGTCTTCCGGTGGTGGGGCGGCTGTTCAAGAGTCAGGTGCAGCGGGACTCGAGGAAGGTGATGATCTATCTGGTTTCGGTCAACATTATCGATCCGTCGGGTGGGGCGGCGACGGCTGGCGCGCGAGCGGCGGAGGCTGCGGCGGCTGAGCCGAGTGATGCTGAGGGTGAAGGTATTCTGTTGCGCTGATTGTTTTTTCAGACTGGCCGGGGAGGTTCAGCGGGAGTCTGCCGCTGGTGCTGGGACGGCCGAAATTTCTGTATATTGCGTGATTCCGCCTACTGATTCCGAGTCGTCACCGGCACCTCAGCGAGGAGCGATCCCGCCGCCGCGGGATGCTGGGGCTGCGCCTGCAGGGGCGGTGAAGAGTCATTATACGGTGGATGAGATGATGGAGCAGTTGCGGAGTGGCGGGGGGGATGGTCAGGGGCGGAGGAGGAGGAGGAGGTCGCATCAACCTGTGAAGGTGGCGAAGCGTCGGCGGACGATGCTGATTGCGGGTGGGATGTTGTTGCTGGGGTTGGCGGTGGGTGGGTGGTTTGGGTTCCGGTGGATCAGCAAGATGAGGATTGAGAGCGAGGCGTTCCGGCTGGCGCTGGGGCGGACGGTTTCGAGGTTGTCTGGGGTGACGGTGGCGTTTGAGCGGGTGAGTGAGGGTGGGGGCGGGTCGTTGTCTGTGGAGGCGATTCATGTGCAGCCTGGGCCGGGGATGCTGGCGGAGAGTGCGGAGTTCCGGGACGCGAGTGCGTTGCTGACGAAGTCGTCGTGGGTTGGGAGCGAGTGGGGAGTGACGAGTGTGCTGATGCGGGAGGGGAAGGTGCGGTTTAATCCTGTGAGGGCGGCGTTGCCTGCGGACAGTGTGGATCTGGTGCCGTTGCCGGTGGGTGGCGGGGTGGGCGAGGGGGGGATGCGGATGGGGATTTCGCCGGAGCCGTCGTTGATAGCGGTGGATCGCGGGCGGGTTGCGAGCCTTGGGCTGACGTGGGCTGGGCCTGGGGGGATGGAGGAGGGATTTCGGGGGATGGATCTGGCGTTCAAGCCGTTGGCGACCGGGGGATGGGAGGCGAGTGCGGCGCGCGGGGAGTTGGTGCTTTCGGGATTTCCGTCATCGGAGGTGGTGAGTTTGAATGGGACGCTGAAGGGTCGGGAGGTGACGATTACTGGAGGGCGGCTGGGGTTACCAGGAGGGGCGGTGGCGGCGATCAGCGGGAAAGCGGTGCTGGCACCGGATGGGGGTGTGGAGCTGGATGTGAGTACGGCGGAAGTGCCGATCAAGTATTTCCTGCTGCCTGGGTGGAATGACCATCTGGCGGGGAGCCTGAGGATTCCGACGGCGAAGTGGAGTGCGGCGTTCGGGGAGGGGGCACCGCGTGCGTTGGAGGGAGAGTTTGTGGTGCGTGCGGGTGTGCTGAGGGGGTTGCCGTTTGTGAACAAGATTGCGCTGGCGCTGGGGCGGCGGGATCTGACGCTGATGGAGTTCAATGCGGTGCGTGGGCATTTCAAATGGACGGCGGCGGGGCTGGAACTGACGGATGTGGCGGCGGATCGTGATGGGGCGTTGCGGATGCGCGGGGGGCTGACGGTGGCGGCGAGTGGTGAGGTGGCTGGGAAGCTTGTTTTGGAGGTGTCGGAGTTGCTGTTGCCGCGGAGTGGGCCTGATGGCGGGCCGAGTGTTTTTCCGCCGGTGCGGAATGGGGTGTCGACGATTGGGTTTTCGCTGGGTGGGAAGGCAGGAGCGTTGACGGACACGTTTCCGGCGGCTCCTGGAGAGGGAGGGGCGCTGGAGGTGGAGCGGCCTGAGGCGGTGCCTGGGGGTGAGCGACCGGGGACTGAGTCGGGGACTGGCGGTGAGAGGCCGAGGCCGGTGCCTCAGCCGCAGGCGGTGCCGCCGACTCCGGAGGCGCTGGAGAAGGAATTCCGGGAATTGATAGGAAAATGAGGATTTCTGTCAGAGAAGCGGGTGGGGCGTGCCGTGGAGTGGGTGCGGTGCTGTTGATGGGGTGGCTGGGCGGGGTGGTGGTTGGGGCGGAGGCTGGGGATGCCGGGGGATTCACGCGGGGGCCGTATTTGCAGTGTGCGACGGCGCAGGGGGTGACGGTGGTGTGGCGGACGCGAGGGGAGGTGGGGCGGCCGGTGCTGCGGTACGGGAGCGGGGTGGACAAGTTAGAGCGCGAGGTGAGTGGTGGTGCGGTGGTGGTGTCGCGGGCGGAGGCTGACGGGGGCGGGAAGGGTGGGATCGGGTTGCTGGCGGGTGCGCCTGCGGGGACGACGCAGTACGAGGTGGCGATCGGGGGATTGCCGGCGGATTCGGTGTGGCATTACGGAGTTTATGACGGGGAGAAGCGGCTGACGGCGGCGGACGGGACGTTTACGTTCCGCACGCTGAGTGCGGTGGCGCGGCCGATGCGATTGTGGGTGGTGGGGGACAGCGGGACGGGGAACCGGGTGCAGGCGCAGATTCATGAGGCGATGCGGCGGGTGGCGGGTCGTGAGAAGCGTTATCCGGATCTGTATCTGCACGTTGGGGATATGGCGTACGGGTCGGGGTTGGATTCCGAGTTTCAGGGGTATTTTTTCGAGCCTTACGAGGCGACGCTGCGGAACACGTGTTGTTTTCCGGCGTTTGGGAATCATGAGGGACGGTCGTCGAAGAGTGCGACGGGGAAGGGGCCGTATTATGATTGTTATGTGACGCCGCGGGAGGGGCAGAGTGGCGGGGTGGCGAGCGGGACGGAGAGTTATTATTCGTTTGATGCGGGTGGGGTGCATTTCATCAGTTTGAATTCGTTTGATACGTCGCGTCAGCCTGACGGGGCGATGGGTCAGTGGCTGAAGGCTGATCTGGAGCGGGCGAAGGCTGACTGGCTAGTGGCGTTCTGGCATCATCCGCCATACACGAAGGGGACGCACGACAGTGACGACCGGAAGAAGGCGTTCGAGCTGGTGGAGATGAGGGAATTGATTCTGCCGATACTGGAGAGTGCGGGGGTGGATCTGGTGTTGTGCGGGCATTCGCATATTTACGAGCGGTCGATGCTGATTGACGGGGCGTATGCGACGCCGACGACGGCGGCCGGGGTGGTGCTGGATGACGGGGATGGTGATCCGTCAGGGGATGGGGCGTACCGGAAGAGTGCGGGGTTGCAGCCGCATCACGGGACGGTGGCGATGGTGGCTGGGCATGGGGGGACGACGCTGGGGCGGAAGAAGACGGCGTCGCCGGTGATGAAGGTGACGTGGGTGGAGTTCGGGTCGGTGCTGATTGACGTGGATGGGAAGACCCTGACATCGCGGATGATCAACGAGAAGGGAGAGGTGCGTGATACCTTCCGGATTGTGAAGGAGGGTACTGTGCCGGTGGTGCGGATGGCGGCTCCGGTCAGGCTTGGGGAGGTGCATGGACCGGCGGCGGTGCCGGTGGCGACGCCGGACGGCAAGGAGGGTGCGGTGGCGGCAGCGGGGAAGCTGCCGGCGCGGTATCGGGCGTTGATTCCGAAGGGTGCGGACTGGCAGTATCTGGCGGGTACGAAGCCTGCGGCGGACTGGGCTGGGGCGGCGACGGTGACGGGCTGGAAGACGGGGGCGGCGGGATTTGGTTATGATGATGCGGACGACGCGACGCTGCTGGCGGACATGCGCGGCAAGTACAAGTATGTGTGTCTGCGGCGGACGTTCACGCTGAAGGGGGACGAGGATCTGAGTCAGCTGGGGCTGGCGGTGAGTTACGATGACGGGTTTATCTGTTATCTGAACGGGCGGGAAGTGGTGCGTGCGAATGTGGAGAGCGGGGCGCTGGATACGGCGCGGGGGGTGAGTCCGCATGAGGCGGACCGGAAGTACCGGTATTTTCCGCTGGGATCGTCGAAGGGCCTGCTGCGGCCGGGGGTGAATGTGATTGCGATCGAGGCGCACAATGACGACCTTGGGAGTTCGGATCTGACGATGGATCCGTATCTGATTTTCGATCTGGATGCGGCTGCGGCGGCGAAGCCCGAGGGTGACGATCCCTGAAGTGTTATGGAGAGGCGGGTCTGGCTGAATGGGAGGCTGTGTGCTGAGGCGGAGGCGGTGGTGCCGGCGGTGTGGCCGGGTGTGGTGCATGGGATGGGGGTGTTTGAGACCTTGCGGAGCGAGGGCGGGCGGGTGTTCCGGCTGCGGGAGCACTATGAGCGGTTAGTGGAGGGGTGCGGGCGGATGGGGTTGGAGGTGCCGGGTTATGAGGTATTCCGGGAGGGACTGGCGGCGGTGGAGCGGACGGTGGAGGCAGCGAGCGTGCGCCTGCGTTTTTCGGTGCTGGGGGCTGGGGAAGGGAAGGCGGCGTGGATGGCGGTGGCGGGGCAGGTGGATGCGGTGGGTGAGGCGCGGTTGGTGGTGACGGGCGTGCGGCGGGCGGCGGGGTCGCTGCTGGCGGGAGTGAAGGCGACTTCCTATGCGGAGAACGTGCTGCTGCAGCGGGCGGCGGCGGCGGGCGGGGGGACGGATGCGGTGGTGCTAGGAGCGGACGGGACGGTGGCGGAAGCGGCGATGAGCAATCTTTTTGTGGTGCGTGACGGAGTGGTGACGACGCCTTTGCTAGCGAGCGGGTGTCTGCCTGGGATCATGCGTGCGGTGGTGGTGGAGACGTGCGGGTTGGAGGGGATTGAGTGTCGCGAGAAGGAAGTGACGGTGGGTGATTTGAGGGGTGCGGCGGAGGTGTTTCTGACGTCGGCGGTGCGGCGAGTGCAGCGGGTGGCGACGGTGGATGGTGAGCGGTTAGTGGGGTGTGGGGACGAGGGCGTGACGGCGCGGCTGGCGCGGGCGGTGGAGGCCCGGGCGGCGGCGGAGTCGGTGATGCTCTGAGGGCGGGCGGGGCCCGGAGGTGTCAGGGCCGTTTGATCCAGCGGGTGCGGATGAAGAAGCGGGAGGCTCCGGGAGGCTGGGGGACGGAGAAGGTGAATTCTTCGCGGCCGTTGACGATCATGCGGGAGCCCGGGGTGACTGGGGCTGGCGACCACGATGCGGGATCGCTGGCGGTTTCGATGACTGGGTAGGCGTCGTCGGCGCCCGGGGCGTGGAAGACGGTGACGGACCATGTGTCCGGTGCGGCTGGGGTGACGATGGGGAGATCGGCGAGGCCGGGGGTGGTGGGGTTGCTGCCGGCTGCGTATTCGCCGAAGGCGTTGATGCCGTCGCCGTCGGAGTCGTCGGCGGGATCAGTCAGGCTGAAGGCGGCGAGCCATGAGGCGAAGGAGATGGCGTCGGAGCCGAGTGGGCTGCCGCCGGGTTGGGTGGAGGCGCGCCAGTTGAGAGGTTGATCCGGGGCGCTGCCTGGGGTGATGGCGACGAGGCTTGGCCCGGAGCCATCGGCGTCGTCTGGCCAGAGGCCTGAGGCGAGGTAGGAGAAGCTGAGGATGGTGGCACCTGCGGCGTCGGTCAGGGTGAGGGTTTCGCCGGCGTTTTCGAGACGGTCGCCGGAGTATTCGCCGGCGATGGAGGAGAAGTTGATGGCAGGGTAGCGGACGGCGAAGGCGGCGCGGCTGGCGACGATGATGGTGCGCTGGCCGGGGGTTAGGATGGTGCCGAGCGGGAAGGTGAAGTCGATGCCGGTGGTGAAGCGTGAGCCGGAGAGATCGATGGGATTGGCGGAAGTGTTGATGAGTTCGAGGAATTCGAAGTCATCGGAGTTGCGGAAGCCGACGGCGATTTCAGCGAGGGAAGGGTCGGCGGGGTGGTAGTGGATTTCGCTGACGGCGAGGTTGCCTGCGGCGGCTGGGGTGCCGCTGAAGTAGTAGCCGGTGGAGGGAGCGCTCCACTGGGTGGAGGTGCGGGCGCGGGCGAAGAGGAGCGAGCTTTGGGCGATGGTGACGGAGCTGCCGCTGGGAGTTGTCAGGGAGGCGGGGTTGATGGCACCGCCGGGGAGACGGGGGTCGGAGCCGTCGAGCGTGTAGTGGATGGTGCCCTGGGTGGCGGCGAGGGTGACGGAGTCGGTGCGGCCGCCGGCTGGGCTGCGGACCGGCCGCGGGGTGAACTGGGAGTCGAGCCATGTGGTGCGCTGGGTGAGCCAGTTGCGGACGATGTCCATTTCATCGCTGAAGGTGGCGGTGGTGCCTGCGTCGGGGCCGTCGCGCGGGGGGGTGGCGGTCCATTTGGCGTAGTTGCGGACGGCGGCTTCGGTGAGCTGGGATTCGAACTGAGTGACGAGGCCGGTGAGGCTGGCGGTGGTTAGGGTGGAGTCGCGGAGTGCGAACCAGCGGTCGGTGTAGCGCTGCCAGAAGTCGGGTTCGGTCCAGAGGTATTTCCACCAGCCCCATGTGAGGATATCGGTGGCAGGCTGGGTGGCGCTCCAGCCGGTGGGGTTGGTGCTGCGGGAGTCGGTGGAGCCGATGGTGCGGTCGAAGTCCCAGATGGGGCCTGCGAAGAGCTTGCCGTTCCTGGGTTTGTGCATGTAGGTGCTGAGGCGGAAGCAGTCGGCGTTTTGGGCGAGGATGTTGAGCAGGCCGTGATCGACCCATGAATCGCGGTCGATGTAGTCGGTGTAGTGGAGACCGGTGGCCGGGTTGATGCGGTTAGGTTGAACGACGGCGTCTTCGAATGCCTGGATATAATCGCGGATGTATTTGGACTGCTGGGCTGGGATGACTGGGGCTGGAGAGGGGGCCTCTTCCGGGTAGCCGTAGTTGAGGCGGACTTCGGAGCCGAAGGGTTCGGTGAGGGGGAAGTTGCGAGAGGTGACCCAGCCGCTGGTGCCTGGGTCGAGGCGGTCGACCTTGACGATGTAGCCGCCGGTGACGTCTTCGCCGGCGAGGTCATTGGTGTCGAGCCGTTCGACATCGATGCGGTCGGCGCCGCGTTCCGGTTTTTCCATGATGGCGTAGACGCCCATGTAGTCGCCCGGGTAGTCGAGTGTGCCGTCGTTGGTGTTAGAGAAGACCTCGACGAAGCGCCAGCGGGGGGCCCAGCGGCCGATGCGGTTGCTGAACTCGTACATGAAGGGGTTACGGATCATGCCGCGGTCGAAGTCGTAGTTGCTCTGGAGGACCCAATCGGCTTCCGGGGCCATGCCGAGCGGGGCGACTGGGGTATCTTCGCCGAATTCGTCCCATGCTTCGATGTTCATGGAGTATTTGGGCCATCCGGCGGAGGAGGATCCGCGGATGACCATGCGGCCGCGGGTGGCGATGACGGGGGTGTTAGTGAGGGAGGAGCGGTTGGAGGTGGCGGCGTCCGGGGCGAAGAGCGTCCAGAACATGGTTCTGTCTGTGGTGGGGAGACCGCCTGCGAAGTTGTCGACGACGACGACTGGGAGATTGGAGGAGAAGGAGGCGGCGGCGGTGCCGAGGCGCGTGTAGGATTGGGTGCGGACGAGGCCAGGGGCGAAGCCGGGGGCGGTTTCGAAGGTGCGGGCGCGGACCATGGTGGTGGTGGCGAGGGAGATCGGCCCGGTGTAGAGCGTGGAGGTGCCGTTGGGTTCCGTGCGGTTGGTAGTGTAGCGGATCTGGGCGGTGGGTGAGGCGGTGGTTAGCGTCAGGGAGAGGGGTGCGGTGGTGAAGGATCTGGAAGGGATGCTGAAGATGACATCGCCTGCGGGAGGGCCAGCGGTGGTGGAGTTGGCGGCGCGCGGGGTGGGGATCTGGAAGGGGGCGTAGGTGCCGTTGGAAGGCGGGAGCGTCAGGCCGAAGGACCAGTATTCGGGGACGGTGGGGAAGGCGGGGGCAAAGTCTTTGACGATGGTGGTGCCGTCGGGTTGGATGAGGGCGAGGTATTCGCCTTCGCCGGCGAGGCGGAAGTTGGTGTGGAGTTCGGCTCCGCTGACGGCGCGGTTTTTGTTGGAGGCGAAGACGAGGAGGAAGCCGTTGGCCGGGATGATGGTTGGGGTGGGGAAGCGCCATTTGGTGCGTTGGGAGGCGCTGTCGGTTAGGTAATAGCCGCCGATGTCGATGGCGGAGGCGGCTGGGTTGTGGAGTTCGATCCAGTCCTGAGGGGCGCCGTCGGCGTCGAGGACGGCGCGCGGGTCATCGTTGTCGGTGGCGGCGACGAATTCGTTGAGGTAGACGGTGACAGGGGAGAAGGCCGTGGTGGAGAAGGTGGCGGAGTCGGGGGCCCATGTTGTGCCTGCGGCGTTGGAGGCGCGGGAGCGGAAGAAGACTGGGGAGGCAGACGGGAGGTTAGTGACGAGGGAGGTGAAGGGGCCGGAGAGGAGACCGAGGTCGAGGGAGAAGGCCCATGAGGCGGGGTTGGTGCCGCCGTCGGCGGGGCCCCAGAAGATTGTGACTGAGGTTGGGGCGTTGCCTGAGGAGGAGAGATTGCCTGCGAGGAGAGCGGAGAAGGCGTTGATTTCCGAGGCGGGGGAATTGGTGATGACGGGGAGTGCGGCGACCGGGGTGGAGAAGGTCGCGGATTCCGGGGCCCATACGCTGCCGGCTTCGTTAGAGGCGAAGACGCGGAAGAAGTAGGCGGAGGCAGGGGAGAGACCGCCGATGACGGTTGAGGCGGACGTGCTGACGGCACCGAGGGAGACGCGCTGGGACCATGCGGCGGGGGCAGTGCCGCCGTCGGTGGGGCCGTAGAAGAGCGTGACGACGGGGGCTTTGCCGCCGGAGCTGGTGATGGAAGCGCCGAGTCTGGCGGTGGCGATGGTGAGGTCAGAGGCGGGGAGATTGGCGATGACTGGCGGGGCGACCGGGGTGGCGAAGTCGAGCGTGACGGGGGCCCATGCTTCGCCGGTGGAGTTGGTGGCGCGGGACGTGTGGAAGTAGCGGGTGAAGGGGAGGAGCCCGGTGACGGGGGAGGAGAACGAGGCGGATTGGGGGCCGAGGTTGAGGGATTGCTGCCATGCGGCGGGGTCGGAGCCGCCGTTGGTGGTGCCGTAGAAGATGGTGACGGATGGGGTGTCGGAGCCGGGGCGGAGGATATCGCCGGCTAGGGTGGCGGAGGAAGCGGTGATGGCGGATGCGGGGGAGTTGGCGATGGCTGGGAGATTGAGATTGACGTCGCGGTAGAAGACGATTTCCTGGATGCCGGAGTTGTTAGATGCGGAGTTGGTGGTGGTGGCGTCGAAGCGGACGTAGCGTGCGTTGACGGGTGAGAACTCGCGTGCGAAGCCCCAGCCGGTCTGGCCGCTGGTGAAGGAGAGGGTGACATCGCCGGCGTTGCCGAAGACGGCGTCTGAGGAGAAGATGAGGTTGAAGGCGCTGGTGCGGTCGACGGTGGGGATGCGATCGAAGAAGTCGAAGCCGCTGATGGGTTGGGAGGTGCCGAAGTCGAAGTCGACGTACATGCCGGCGCCGAGACTGAGGCAGGCGTATTCGAGGCCTGTGCCGCGGCCGGCGTTGCCGTTGACGGCGTTAGCGGCGGCGTAGGAGGCGTTGAAAGGGGTGGCGGAGCCGATGACGGTGGCTGGGAGGACGGCTTTTCCGGCGGAGGTATTGAGGAAGCGGATTTCAGCGGAACCGAGGTTCTGGGATGAGCCGGTTGAGGTGGCGACTTCCCAGCGGACGTAGCGAGCGGTGGTGGAGGGGAAGGTCTGGACGATGCCGGAGGCGTTAGAGCCTGAGGGGTTGAAGGAATGGATGGTGTCGGTGGCGTCGAAGACGGCGTCGTTGCTGAAGACGAGTCGGGAGGTGCCGATGATGTCGGCGGCATTGGCGCGGGCGACCATGATGAAGCGGTCCGTGGTGACTGGAGCGCCGAAGTCGAACTGGATCCATGTGCCTGCGGAGGTGGAGAAGGCAGCGCCTGCGCCGCGGGTGGCGGAGGCGTATTCGTTCATGGAGCCGTCGAAGACATTGGAGGCAGGGAAGGCAGCACTGAAGGGGGTGGCGGAGGATGTGATGGTGGGGTTAGGGAGGACGGCGGCGGGGGCGGCGGCGGCGAGGAGGAGGGCGGCGGCCTTGAGGATGGTGCGCAGGAGGGGGATCATGGGAGCGGAGAGGGGAGATTGGTGAGGATGGCACAAAAAAACCCGGAGGCGCTAGGCTCACCGGGTTTTTCTGTGGAAGGCATGAGGGTCAGCGGGAGCGGCGGCGGCGCAGGGAGAGCGCGGAGCCGGCGAGAGTGACGAAGAATGCGGAGGATGGCTCGGGGACTGGGGTGCCGTAGAAGCGGAGTTCGGAGCCACCGGGGTTGCCGCCGTTGCCGTTGAAGACGGCGCGGAGGTAGCGACCGGCGTAGGCGCCGCCGAGCGAGTACTCGGTGAAGTCCGGGTTGGTGGTGTTGGTGATGGCGAGGGTGGTGGTGGGGGTTGCACCGAAGATGCCTGCGGTATCGCTGAGGAAGAGGTCGATGGAAGTGACCTTGTCGAGGGCTGGGTTGTCGCCGGCGCGCTGGGCGTAGCCGATGGTGTCGAGGGAGACGCCGAGGCCACCGAAGTCGAAGTCGATCGCGTGGGGGCCGACGCCAGAGCCAGCCCATTGATTGTTGTTGGCGCGGAGGCCGGCCTCGCCGACGCCGTCGAAGAGGAAGGAGGCGGCGTAGGCGGCGCTGAACTGGCTGGGGGTGCCGACGATGGTGGGGCGTGGGAGGGCGGTGCGGGCGGGTTCGAAGAAGCGGAGCTCGGAGCCGCCGGGGTTGCCGCCATTGCCGGTGAAGACGGCGCGGACGTACTGGGCGTTGAAGGGAGCGCCGAGGTCGTAGGCCCAGAATGAGTTGTCAGCGGTGTTGGTGACCGTGAGGGAAGAAGTGGTGGAGACGGAGAAGTCGGGGGTATTGCTCCATGTGAACTGGATGGAGGTGACTTTGTCGGTGGTGGCGATGCTGCCGGCGCGCTGGGCGTAGCCGATGTAGCCGATGGTTTTGGCGGCACCGAAGTCGAAGCTGATGGTGTGCGGGCCGACGCCTGCGCCTGCCCATTGGTTGCCTTGGCCGGAGGTGGCACCGAAGACGGGGTTGCCGTCGAAGAGGAAGGAGGCGGCGAAGGCACCGCTGAATTGGCTGGAGACGCTGGTGATGGCCGGGTTGGAGAGGACGGCGGCGGGCGCGCTGGCGAGGGAGAGGAAGAGGACGAGACTGGGGTGGGTGAAGTGGTGCAGTTTCATCGGGTAAGCGTGCGGTTTTGTTGAGTGGTGGGGAGCATGGATCGTGCCCTCGGGGTTAGAAAACGGGGTGCGGGCGGGGTGTGCCGAGAGGAAAAAGCGGAAGTGGAAGCGAGGAGAGGTGACGATTATGGCACAGTGGAGGGGCGGGTGCAATACATTGCGGGGACAGACGTGCGGGATTGGATCAGGAGGATTTCCGGAGCGTGCGGAGGGCGCGTTTGATGATGGCGGCGGTTTCCCGGGTGGGGGATTCGCGTTCCCAGCGTGCGCAGAGGGAGCGGACCCATTGCGGGTCGGATTTGCTGGCGTCGTTGAGCCAGTTGGCGACGGAGTCGCGGACGTATTTGGAGGGATCGGAGCGGAGTGGTTCGAGGATGGGGAGGCCTGGGGAGGGGTCGGCTTTGAGCTGGGTGAGATGGCGGCACCAGACCCCGCGTGGGCGGGTGGCTTCGGAGGCGAAGCGGCGGAGATTGGCGTCGGGTTCGGCGGTCCACGGGATGAGGAGATGGATGGCGTCGGGAAGGTTGGCGGCGATGTTGTCGCGGATGGCGAGCCATGCCATTTCGCGGACGCCCATGTTGTGGTCGGCGGCGAGCGGGCGGAGACGGGAGAGCTTGGCTGGGAGGTCGAGGGCGGGGTGCTGGCCGATGAGGGAGGCGGCCCATGTGCGGGCGACGTCGGAGGTTTGCGCGATGAGGGAGCGGGTGAGGGCGTCGCAGGCGCGGAGGGAGGGGCAGGCGGCGGCGAGGGCTGAGCCGACGGCGGCGGTTCTCTTGGGAGCGGTGGAGGCGTTGGGTTGGTTGAGGGCGAGGCGGATGGCGTCGGCGAGTTCGGGGCGGTTGAGGGAGGAGAAGACGTGGTGGGCGACGGAGACGTGGTCGATGATGAGCCACTCGGAGAGATTGACGGCTTCGATGAGGCCCTTGTTGAGGA
>CANHUG010000012.1 GCA_947462995.1 Verrucomicrobiales bacterium
ATAGCGGGGTGGCGGTGGCTGCGGTTTCTGTCGAAGCACAGCCTTGGCGGCGTGCTGGCGGACGACATGGGATTGGGGAAGACCCTGCAGACGCTGGCGCTGTTGCTGGCGGATAAGGAGGCTGGGGCGACGGAGGGACGGCCGTCGCTGATTGTGTGTCCGACGAGCCTGGTTTCGAACTGGCGGAGCGAGGCGCGGAAGTTCTGTCCGACGCTGACGGTGACGGTGCACCACGGGACGGGGCGGACGGATTCGGGGGAACGCCTGGGGCAGACGGATCTGGTGATCACGTCCTATCCGATTCTGGTGCGTGACGAGGCCATGTTCCGCGGGATGGATTTTCATGCGGTGGTGCTGGACGAGGCGCAGAACATCAAGAATCCGCGGACGCGCAATGCGGTGGCGGCGTGCGGGCTGAAGGCGTCGGCGCGGTTCTGTCTGACGGGAACGCCGATGGAGAATCATCTTGGGGAGCTGTGGTCGCTCTATCATTTTGTGCTGCCGGGATTTCTGGGGACGCGGGATCAGTTCACGGCGGCGTTCCGGACACCGATTGAGCGGTTAGGAGACAAAGAGCGGCGGGAGGCGCTGGTGCGGCGGATCGGGCCGGTGTTTCTGCGGCGGACGAAGCAGGCGGTGCTGGGGGAATTGCCGCCGAAGATTGAGACGATTCAGAGGATACCGCTGAGTGCGGCGCAGGCGGATCTTTATGAAAGCGTGCGTGCGGCGATGGATGCGCGGGTGCACGAGGAGATTGACCGGCGGGGGATGGAGCGGAGCCGGATCATGATACTGGATGCGCTGCTGAAGCTGCGGCAGGTGTGCTGTCATCCTCAGCTGCTGAAGGTGGATGCGGCGAAGGCGGTGAAGGAGAGTGCGAAGCTGGACGCCTTGATGGAGCTGGTGGAGCCGCTGGTGGCGGAGGGTCGGCGGATGCTGGTGTTCAGTCAGTTTGTGGAGATGCTGCAGGTGATCCGGGAGCGTCTGAAGGCGTCGGGGATTGAGCCGTTACTGCTGACCGGGCAGACGAAGAACCGGGGGGCGCTGGTGGAGGAGTTTCAGAAGGGGGCGTCGCCGGTGTTTCTGATTTCGCTGAAGGCGGGCGGGACGGGGTTGAATCTGACGGCGGCGGACACGGTGATTCATTATGATCCGTGGTGGAATCCTGCGGCGGAGGCGCAGGCGACGGACCGGGCGCACCGCATGGGGCAGCGGAGCACGGTGTTTGTGCACAAGCTGATCTGCGAGGGGACGATCGAGGAGCGGATACTGGAGTTGCAGCAGCGGAAGTCGGCGCTGGTGGCCGGGTTGCTGGATGCGTCGGCGCCGGCGGTGGCGCTGACGGCGGAGGATCTGGAGATGCTACTGTCGCCGATTGGCTAGGGGGGTGCGAAGGCTGGAGGGCTTGTCGGGAGACGGGCATGCAGGCGCACTCCGTGCGCAGAGAGAGCTGTAATGCTGACAGCAGTCCAGAGCCTGCGGCTAGCTTGTACGGAGGAGGCTTGTTCGGAGCGAGAGGTATCAGTAGACGTCGCGGCGGTAGCGTTTGGCGTCGCGGAGGGCGGCGAGGTAGGCGTCGGCTTCTTCAGCGGAGCGGCCGCCGGCGGACATGATGGCGGAGTGGAGGGCTTTATCGACATCGACGGCCATGCGGGAGGCGTCGCCGCAGACGTAGAAGATGGCACCGGCTTCGAGCCACTGCCAGAGATCGGCGGCTTCTTCGAGCATGCGGTGCTGGACGTAGATTTTGCGGTCCTGGTCGCGGCTGAAGGCGGTGGTGAGTTTAGTGAGGGTGCCGTCGGCGAGGAAGTCCTGCCATTCGTTTTCGTAGAAGAAGTCGGTGGAGGCGCTGATTTCGCCGAAGAAGAGCCATGCTTTGCCGCGGGCTGAGGTGGCGCGGCGTTCTTCGAGGAAGGAGCGGAACGGGGCGATGCCGGTGCCTGGGCCGCACATGATGATGGGGGTATCGTCGTCCGGGGCGGGGAGTCGGAAGCCTTTGCCGTGATTGATGAAGCAGGGGATGGTGGTGCCTTGGCTGATGCGTTCAGCGAGCCATGTGGAGGCGACCCCTTTGCGGTCACGGTTGTGGCTTTGGTAGCGGACGGTGGCGACTGTGAGGTGGACCTCGTCCGGGTGGGCGCGGAGACTGCTGCTGATGGAGTAGAGGCGGATCTGGACCTTTTTGTTGAGACTGACGAATTCCTGGGGTTCGAATTTCGCGTCGGGGAAGGCGAGGAGGAGATCGATGACCTCGCGGCCGTAGAGCCATGCGTTGAGTGCGTCCTTGTTATCCGGGCCGAGGAGAGGTTCGAAGGTGGCGGCGGCGGAGGAGTCGCGGGCGGCGATGGCGGCGAGGAGTTTGCGATCGGGGATGGTGATGGCGCAGGAAGTGGTGAGGGCCTCGCGGAGGGAGACTGGGCGGCCGTCGAGATCGTTGACGGGTTCTGAGCCGGAGAGGCCGAGAGCGGCGAGGGTTTCTTCGACGAGGGTTGGGCAATTCTGGGGGAGGACGGCGAGGGAGTCGCCGGGTTCGTAGTGGAGCCCGCTGCCTTCGAGACTGATTTCGTAATGGCGGGTGTCTTTGGGGGAGCCGTCGCGGGAGAGCCGCTGAGCGGAACGGAGGCGTGCGGCGCAGGGGTTCTTGCGGTTGAAGACCGGGGCGGGGGAGGACGGCTGGCTCATGGAGGGGTCACTTTAGAAGAGCGGGGTGAGGCGGGTGCAAGCGCCCGGATGAGAGAAGGGCATGAAAAAAGAGGGCTCCGTTGCGGGAGCCCTCTTCGAGATTGTGGATTGTGCTATCGGGCTGTGCCCGGGGAGCGATTACCAGCGGCCACCGCCGCCGCCGCCGCCACCGCCGCGCTTCCAGTCGCCACCGCCGCCGCCGCCACCGGAACGGCCACCGCCGCCACCGCCGCCGCCGCGCTTCCAGTCGCCGCCGCCGCCACCGCCGCCGGAGCGACCGCCGCCGCCGCCACCGTAACCGCCGCGGCTACCGCCGCCGCCGCCACCGAATGGGCGATCTTCTTTTGGACGGGCTTCATTGACTGCGAGTGGGCGGCCCATGAAGTCCTTGTTATTGAGTTCGTGGATGGCGGCGTCCATGGCTTCTTTGGTGGCCATGGTGACGAACGCGAAGCCACGAGGGCGGCCGGTCATGCGGTCCATAACGAGGGCGGCCTCGGTGACTGGGCCGAACTGGCTGAAGAGTTCACGGAGATCAGCCTCCGAAGCGTCAAACGACAGATTACCAACGTACATTTTCATACTATTCTCTAGGTTTTGTTTATTTTCGCGGATTATTGGTCTCCGCAATGCGACCTGGCGGACATCACTTTCGAACAGGTCGATAAACACCCAGAGAGAGCTCTGAGGCGTGCCGGTGACTGACTACCTCCGGTTTCATAATACCGGGCTTGGAGGGGCGCAAGGGATGATTCGGGCAAAAAGGTGGAGGAGCGGCGGGGAGGGTGATGCCGGTGGGGGTGTTAGAGGGAGGCAGGGGAGAGGAGCGAGCGGAGGTCGTCGTCGGAGAGCCCGTCCATGACTGGGGCGTCGTCGTCGAGGGTGGCTTCCATGAGCCCGCGTTTTTTCTGTTGGAGGAGGAGGATTTTTTCTTCGACGGTGCCTGAGGAGATGAGCTTGTAGATGGTGACTGGGCGGCTTTGGCCGATGCGGTGGGCGCGGTCGGTGGCCTGGGCTTCGACGGCAGGGTTCCACCACGGGTCGAAGTGGATGACGGTGTCTGCTTTGGTGAGGTTGAGGCCGAAGCCGCCGGCTTTGAGACTGATGAGGAAGACGCGTTTTTCTGGGTCGCGCTGGAATGCGTCGACTTGGGCGGTGCGGTCGGCGGTTTTGCCATCGATGCGGCACCATGCCATGTTGGCGGCGGCGACGGTGGCTTCGATGAGATCGAGCATGGAGGAGAAGGCGCTGAAGATGAGGACCGAGTGGCCGCCGTCGCGGATTTCGTCGAGGAGTTCGGCGAGGGCCTCGAGTTTACCGGAGACGGGATCCGGGTCATCGGAGGCGGCTGGTTTTGGCGGGGAGAAGCCGGGGAGGAGCCGAGGGTCGCAGCAGGTTTGGCGGAGGCGGAGGAGAGCGGTGAGCATGTGGAGACGCGCCTGGCCCTTCTGGCGTGAGTTTTCTGCGTCGATGACCTTGGCGGCGCCTTCGCGGAGGAGACCGGCGTAGAGGTCGCGCTGGGTTGGGGTGAGGTCGCAGCGGACGATGGATTCGATTTTGGAGGGGAGGTCGCGGGCGACGTCCTGTTTGAGACGGCGGAGGAGGCAGGGGGTGAGACGGCGGCGGAGACGGTCGATGACCTTGGCGGCGTTGCCTGCGGCGAGGGGGAGTTCGTAGCGTTCCTTGAAGTCGGCGCGGGGGCCGAGATAGCCGGGCCTGGCGAATTGGAGAATGGACCAGAGATCGCGGACACTGTTTTCGACGGGGGTCCCTGTTAGAGCGATGCGGACGCGGGCGTTGAGACGGTGGGCGGCTTTGGCGGCGAGCGTGTCCGGGTTTCTGATGAAGCCGGCCTCGTCGAGAATGGCGGCGGCCCATGAGGTGGGCGGGTAGAGGGCGGCGTCGCGGGCGAGGAGCTGGAAGCTTGTGAGGACGATGGCGGCGGAGGGGATGCGGGGGAAGAGATCGGCGCGGTTAGGGCCGTGGAGGCGGAGGACGGGGAGGTCCGGGGTGAAGCGGGCGGCTTCTGCTTCCCAGTTGCCGAGGAGGGATTTGGGGCAGACGACGAGACAGGGTTGGTCAGGGAAGCGTGAGCGGAGGGCGGCGATGAGGGCGAGCGTCTGGAGGGTTTTGCCGAGACCCATTTCGTCGGCGAGGATGCCGCCGAGACTGGCCGAGGCCTGATCGAGGAGCCATTGGACCCC
This sequence comes from Verrucomicrobiales bacterium, assembly GCA_947462995.1. Lineage (GTDB taxonomy): Bacteria > Verrucomicrobiota > Verrucomicrobiia > Verrucomicrobiales > V1-33 > V1-33. The sequence continues at coordinate 4,887 of CANHUG010000012.1, forward strand.
GGATTTCTGGTAATCGCGGAGGATGTTGAAGATGGTGGGCGGGACCGAGTCGGCGGCGGGCCATGAGTCGGCTGTGGCGATATTGAGGGGAGAGTTGAAGGATTGAGCGAGGTAGTCGAGTTGGGATTTGCGGACGCGGAAGTGGCCGGAGTGCTGGTCGGGCTGGACGTCCTGGAGGACCTCGTTGAAGTCGGCGGTTTCGTCGAGACTGATGACGGCGGTGCGGCCGTTAGGGAGCTTCTGGTGGCCGGTGCCGGTGGCGAGCATGCGGGCGATGGCGGCGCGGTCGAAGACGGTGCCGCCTGAGGAGACGAACTGGAGGTCGAAGGCGAGCCAGTCCTGGCCGGAGCCTGCGGGTTTCCAGTCGGGGGCGACCCGTTCGACTTTGGAGGAAGCGGCGGCGAAGCGAGAGCCGAAGGAGACGGACCATTCGGATTTCAGGCGTTCGAGGTCACCGGCGATGAACTGGAGGATGGGGCCTTCGCCGCGGAGGATGCGTTCGTCGCCGATGATTTCGGTGAAGCCTGAGCGTTCGAGACGGCGGATGGCGGCGGCTTCTGCGGCGGCGTTTCTGGTTAGGAAAACGCCGGGTTGAGAGGGAGAGGGGATGGGGAAGCCGGAGTTGCCGGGAGCGCCAGGGGCGACGGTGGTGGGGTTGCCCTGATAGCGGCAGAGGAGACGTGCGGCGATGCGGTCGAGGGAGCCTTCGAGGGAGAGGAGGAATTCGGGCTGGGCTGGGAGGAGCCGCTGGCGGAGGAGATCGGGGTCGCTGGCGGTGGAGTCGAGGGAGAACCATTCCTGGAGATTGCCTAGCATGGAGGCGAGCCATGCGCGGGGTTTGGAGACTGGCTGGAAGGAAGAGAGTTCTGCGAAGGCCGGGGGGATCTGGAGCGGGGCGAGGAGGGCGGCTGAGGGGAGCCAGATCCAGCCGAGTGCGCCGGGGGTGGCGGCGGGAGCGGCGACGGCACCGTCCGGGAGGGAGAGTGTTAGGGAAGCGGAGTCGGCGGGTGCCTTGGAGAGAGTGAGGGTGGGCCGGAGCGGTTCGCTGGAGATGGAGATGGGGGACTCGGAGTTGCCGGAGCGGATGGAGAGCCGCGGGTGATTGGCGATGGCGGCGAGGAATGATTGGAGTTCGCGGTCGGCGCCGAGGACGAGGTGGGGCGGGACGGCTTTTTGTTTGAGGGAGGCGAGCCAGCGGAGGAAGGGGGTGTCCGGGGAGGAGTCGCCGGTGCCTTGGCCGACGGAGACGGCGAGTTTGCCGCGTTTGAGGCCGTCCATGAAGGCGGCGTTGAGGACGAAGCGGAGCGGGCCGGTGGCGGAGACGATGGGGGGTGCGGCGGGGGTGGCTGGAGTGGAGGGTTTGGCGGAGGCGGATGGGGAGGATGGGGAGCCGGGTTTGGCTTCGTTGCGGCGGATGCAGGCGATGCCGACGGCGATGGAGTGTTCGCAGATGCGGCCGTCGCGTCTGGCGAGGTAGCAGGAGCAGAGGTTTTCGACATCGGTGCGGCCGATGATGCGGAGCCCGCAGGCGAGGGCTTTGCCGCCGGAGCGGACGATGCCTTTGAGGAGACCGTCGGCGTAATCGAATTCGGTGACGGCACCGGCCTGCCAGAGCGAGCGAGCGGTTTTCATGGCCTGCCAGCCGCCGATTTCCATGAGCCAGCGCTCGTTGAGTTTCATGAGACCTGCCATGCGCGGGGGATGGCTGGTGTCCATGGGTGAATTGAGGAAAGGGGAGGTGGCGGGTGGTGGGGAGGGGTGGTGAATTTCACTTTGCGGCGGGGATGGAACGTGCACAGTGAGGGCGAGCGGCCCGGGATGGGCGGCGGAAAATTTCCCATATGAGAACGATGACCCGATTGGTGCGCGTGTGCGGCTGGATGCTGGCGATGGCCTGTGGGTTTGGTGTGCCGTTAAGGGCGGAGGCTCCGGCGGGAGGGCAGGTGGCGCCGAAGCCAGTGGTGCCGAAGCAGATGCCGGCGGTGCCGGGCGGGGGATTGAAGGCGCATGAGAAGGCTGGGGGGCACCTGCTGGCGCGGCATACGGGGAAGAGTGAAGCGGATTTGATTGAGCGGCTGGAGCAGCAGCGGGGGATCCGGTCGGCGTCGTCGTTTCCGGATGCGGCGGTGGCGGAGGTGGTGGTGGGGGTGGTGATTGCGTCGCGGCAGAAGCAGATTGCGAAGTGGCTGCGGGGGGATGAGGAGCGGTTGACGCTTGATTTCACGGCGAACAAGCCTGTTGGCATTATGGTGACGCGGCGGAACATGACGGCGGTGCCGGTGAGTTCCGTGCGGCTGGTACTGGAACGCGACCCTGAATTCGCGCCGTTGGGGTGGCGCATACTTACTGGATATCCACAATCATGAAGAAGCCTTATTCCGAACTGAAGAAGTACCTTGGCACGACGTTTCACCAGGACTGGTGTGATGACGGGGAGGATTGGATGGATGTGACGAACCAGTTCATGCACCGGGTGGATGAGGCGACGAGGAAGAAAGTGATCGCGGACATTCAGCAGATCACGAAGGATTTCGAGGGTGAGGAGGAGTTGGAGCATTTCTGTGCTGAGGAGTGCCGGAGTGACATTTTTCCGCCGGGGCTGGCGCTGACGTACCGAGAGTGGCTGGGGATGGTGCAGGAGAAGATGGTGGGTGGGCCGAAGGGGCGGAAGCCGGCGGCGAAGAAGGCGGTCAAGAAGGCTGCGCCACCGAAGGAATGATGGCGGCGTGGGATGTGATGGTGCAGTGGCTGAGTGAGCCGTCGCAGGAGAGTTACACGACTCCGCGGGGGTGGAAGCTGCTGGGGTTGGCTGGCGCGGGGATGTTTGCGGCGCGTTGGGTGCTGCAGGCGCATTACCGGAAGAAGACGGGGACGGCGGTGATGCCGACGTCGTTCTGGGTGGTGTCGCTGATGGGGGCCGGGCTGACGACGGCGTATTTTGTGTTTGGGAAGAATGACGCGGTGGGGATTCTGCAGAATGCGCTGCCGGCGTCGGTGGCGTTTTACAATTTGTTTCAGGATCTGAAGCACCGGCGTTCACGAGACTTGCCAAAAGGAGGCTGAATCGGCAGGTTTGGGGAGAAATCAACATCCCCCCCTGATTCCGATGAGCCAGTTTCCTGACACAGCGACCGTTGCATGGATTGACGGCGTTGCCTGCGGCGTGCAGCCGGACGAGACCGTATTGAAGTTTGTGGACCGTTACAAAGGCCGCGGGCATGTGCCGACGCTTTGTGATGCGCCGCAACTGGAGCCGTACGGGGCGTGCCGGGTCTGTTCGGTGGAAGTGGCGATGCAGGCGGACGGGCCGCGGCGGGTGGTGGCGTCGTGTCACACGCCGATGGCGGCGGGGATGCATGTGTACACGGAGTCGGCGAAAGTGCTGCGGTTGCGGCGGAACATTGTGGAGCTGGTCCTGACGGATCACCCGCTGGACTGTCTGACGTGCGAGGTGAACGGGAACTGCGAGTTGCAGACGGTGGCGGCGAAGACGGGGGTGAGGAAAGTGCGTTATCCTGCGGGGGCGAATCATCTGGACCGGGCGAAGGACGAGTCGCATCCTTACATGACGAGTGATTTGTCGAAGTGCATCAATTGTTCGCGGTGTGTGCGGGCGTGCGATGAGATACAGGGGCAGCATGTGCTGTCGATGCACGGACGGGGGTTTGCGGCGAGGATCATCAAGGGATTGGACACGACGTTCGAGAAGTCGCCATGTGTGTCGTGCGGGGCGTGTGCGCAGGCGTGTCCGACGTCAGCGATCAGCGATGTGTTTCAGTCGAAGAGCATTGAGGCGACGAAGAAGACCCGGACGGTGTGCACGTATTGCGGGGTGGGTTGCAATCTGAGTGTGGCGACGAAGGGGAATGAAGTGCTGAGCATTCAGGCTCCGCTGGATTCCGAGGTGAACCATGCGCACACGTGTTTAAAGGGACGGTATGCGTTCCGGTTTGTGAAGCACCGGGACCGTTTGAGGAGCCCGCTGATCCGGCGTGACGGGAAGTTCGAGGAGGCGACGTGGGACGAGGCGTATGATTACATTGCGGCGAATCTGGGGCGGATCAAAGCGGAGCATGGCGGGAATGCGGTGGGAGGGATTTCGTCGGCGCGGTGCACGAATGAGGAGAACTATCTGATGCAGAAGTTCATCCGGACGGTGTTCGGGACTAACAACATTGATGCGTGTGCGCGGGTGTGTCACAGTCCGACGGCGTGGGGGATGCAGAAGGCGTTCGGGACGGGGGCGGCGACGAACAGTGTGATCGACCTGCAGTACACGGAGTGCATCCTGGTGATCGGGGCGAATCCGACGGAGGGGCATCCGGTGACTGGGAGCAAGATCAAGCAGCGTGCGATGAAGGGCGTGCCGCTGATCATCATTGATCCGCGGGAGATCGAGTTGGTGCCGTATGCGAAGCATCATTTGCAGTTGAGGCCTGGGACGAACGTGGCGCTGCTGGATATGTTTGCGTATTACATCTGGGAGGGAGGGAAGATTGACCGCAAGTTCATCACGGAGAGGTGTGAGAACTGGGAGGCGTTTGAAGAGGGATTGAGGGGGTTGGATCTTGATGAACTGGAGAGGATTCACGGTGTGCCGCGGGAGCAGGTGAAGGCGGCGGCGCTGGAGTATGCGGGTGCGTCAGCGGCGATGGCGTTTCACGGGCTTGGGGTGACGGAGCACAGTCATGGGTCGAAGACGGTGATGACGATTGCCGATCTTGCGATGATGACGGGGAACATTGGGAGACCGGGGGTTGGGGTGAATCCGCTGCGGGGGCAGAACAACGTGCAGGGGGCGGCGGACATGGGGTGTCAACCGCATCAGGGGGCTGGGTATCTGGCGGTGAATGATCCTGAGGTGCACCGTTTGTATGAGGAGTTTTACGGTGTGCATCTGTCGGATCAGATTGGCTGGAAGATTCCGCAGATGTACGAGGCGGCGCTTGGTGGGAAGCTGAAGGCGATGTGGATCATGGGGGAGGACGTGGCGCAGACCGATCCTAACACGGAGTATGTGAAGGCGGCGCTGAATGCGCTGGAGTTTCTGGTGGTGCAGGAATTGTTCATGACGCCGACGGCGGAGTTTGCGGACGTGGTGCTGCCGGCGTCGTCGTTTCTGGAGAAGAGCGGGACGTTCACGAACGGGGAGCGTCGGGTGCAGCGGGTGAATGCGGTGATTGCGCCGCTGGAGGGGACGAAGCCTGACGGGGTGATCATCGCGGAGATGATGCAGCGGATGGGGTGTGATCAGGCGGCGTACACGCCGGACGGCGTGCTGGCGGAGATTGCGCAGATTGTGCCTTTCTTCAAAGGGGCGACGTGGGAAGGGCTGACTGACCAGGGGCGGCAGTGGCCGATTGCGCCGGGGAATGTAGGGACGGAGCGGCTGCACCTCGGGACGTTCAAGAGGGGGTTAGGGAAGTTTCACTTCTTTGATTTCAAAGAATCGAAGGAGATCGAGCGGCATGGCGCGCAGTATCCGTTCATTCTGACGACCGGGCGGCTGCTGGAGCATTACAATTGCGGGACGATGACGCGGCGGACGGGGAATGCGGAGATTGTCAGGGAGGATACACTGGCGATTCATCCTGAGGATGCGGCGCGGAAGGGGATTGAGGATGGGGATGAAGTGATGGTGCGGTCGGCGCGCGGGGAGATTCCGATGCTGGCGCGGATCAGCGGAGAGGTGAAGCCGGGGGTCTTGTACTGCACGTTCCATTTTCCGGAGGTGCTGGTGAACATTGTGACGAGCAGCGAGTGTGATGAAGACACGATGTGTCCGGAGTACAAAGTGGTGGCGGTGGATGTCGAGAAGGCCCGAAGCAAGGTCATGGTCGGGCGATGAGGTGGGCGCTTCGGTGACGTGGACTGCACATGCCGATGGTCGGTGGCTGCAGGGCGTTCGACCTTGCCAGATTGAAGCCGATTGATGAGTCGGCCGTGCTTGCTGGCGAAGCCCTGACATGATGCGAGCCGATAGGAGCGGAAGTCCGCTTCTATCGGCTCGCGAAACCGCAAGGCGCCTGTGCTGGCGCGAGCGGTCGGGGATGGCTACTGGGTGGCGACGAGCCGTCCTGAAAGCCGGGGCGACGAACCAGCGGTGATGGTCATGGTGACGGTGACGATGCCATTTGCATCGGGTGCGGAAGCCGAGATGGCCGTCTGGACGCCCCCGGAGTTGGACTGACCGCTCGTTTTCCATTCTGTCAGGTCAGTTGACCATTGGTAGGTGTAGGAGACATCGCTGGCGAGGGCCGGATTCAGCTGATGGCGGAAGGTGAAGGAATTCGGCGTTGCCGTGACCTGATTGAGGCCGGCGCTGGGGGTGTTCGGGTTGGTGCCGAGCACATGCTCGACGCCATTGGGGACGCCGTCGTTGTCGGAGTCCGTGGTGAAACCGGTGGCTGGGGCGTTGGCGGCGAGCCATGAGGCGTAGGTAGTGTTGGACACGATCCTGATCTGGCCTGTGGAGTAGTCGAAGCGAACGCCGCCGCCAAAGTCCTGCCACGCGAGGCCTTCCGGCAGTTCTGGCAGATTGATGGCGGCGAAGGTGCCGGTGGGGGAATCGATCCAGTCGAAGAGGTCGTAGCTGGAGCCGGCGACCGGGGAGAAGGCGGTTGCGAAGGTCACATCGAGGGTGCCGTCGAAGGTCAGGGTTCCGGTGGTGTTCTGGACCAGTTTGTCGCTGTCGTTGCTGGCGGGGCTGAAGAGGCGCATGGCCGCTGCGGCGCCGGGCAGGAGGGTCACGCCGTTGTTGACTGTGAGGGTGCCCCTTGCTGGTGATTCGAGGGTGCGGTCGCCTGGGGCGATGGTGACACTGGTGTTGGCGATGATGAGGCCTGTGAGGGTGCCGGTGCCGCCGAGGGTGCCTCTGGTCAGGGTGAAGTTCCGTGTGTTGGGCGCGCTGCTGTTCTGCATGAAGGCCGCGGTGGCGCCATTGACGGTGATGCTGCTGGTGGTGTTGACCGTGCCGGCCCCGGAGACTGCGAGCGTGCCGCCGCTCACTGTCGTGGTGCCGGTGTAGGTGCTGGTGTTGCTGAGGATGACGGTGCCGGTGCCGTTTTTGGTCAGGCTGCCGGCCCCGGCGCCGCCGTTGACGACCGGGCCGGTGATGCGGGTGATGCCGGTACCTGTGATGGTCTGGTTGCGTGCCGTGGCATTGTCCGTGAGTCGGACCTGGCCGGCGAGCGTGAGGGCCTTTCCGGCGTCGATGCTGCTGTTGAGCGTCCGGTTTCCGCCGCCGCCGCTGGCGAAGGTGAAGTTGCCATTGATTGTCAGGTTGTGGCCGCCGGATACCGCGCCGGTGCCGCCTGCGGATGCGTTGTAGGTCAGTGTCACGTTGTTGGAGATCGTGCGGTCGCCGCCGGTGGGCTGGATCACGGTCTCGAGGAGAGCTCCGAATGTCAGGGTTCCTGTGGCGAGACCGCCGTTGATTTCGCCGCCGAGCCAGATGCCGCCGTTGTTGATGGTGGTGGCTCCGGTGGAGTTGTTGCTGCCGTTCAGGATCAGGAATCCTGAGTTGACGGTGGTGGTGCCGGTGTAGGTGTTGGGTCCGGAAAGTGTCAGGACGCCGGTTCCGTTTTTGGTGAAGCCGAAGCCGTTTCCTGTCACTGCGCCTGCGAATTCGGCATCGCTGTTCAGGTTGATGACGCGGTTGGCGGTTCCGAGTTGGGTGGTGCCTGTGAAGGTGAGTTTGCCGAAGTTTGCGGGGTCGCCGAGGGAGGTGGTGGCTGCGAGGACGAGATTGTTCGCCAAGGAGCGGTCGTCCATGCCGGTGGAGGAAATCGAGCCGCCGTTGACTGTCAGGGGGCCGGTGCCGAGGCTGGCGTTGTTCCCGATGGCAAGGTTTCCGGTGTTGAGGATGGTGCCGCCGGCGAAATTGTTGGCGTTCTGCGGGGAGACATTGCCGCTAATAACAAGGGAGCTGCCCGCGCCGGAGATGGCGTTGGCATTGACCATGTTCAGGGTGCCGCCGCCGCCGCCGAGGCGGTAGGTGGTGCCGTTGGGCGTCAGGATGCCGGTGTAATCCACGACGCCGACTGCGCCGAGCGAGGCGGCTGTGAGGCCCGGAGTGCTGAAGGTGAAGTCGGTGGTCGGGTAGTTGTCTGCGGCGATGGCACCGGTGGAGGTGGTGGCGATGCGGTTGGCCATGGCTCCGGGGATGTTGGCGGCACCGAAGGCCGGGCCGAATTCGACTGCGCCGCCGGCATTGACCGTGACATTGCGCGCGGTGCCGTTGATGGAGGCCGGTGATTCGAACCGGGTGACCCCGCCGTTGAGGTTCATTCCGCCGGTGGCGGCGGAGTTGGTGCCGGAGAGAACGAGGGTTCCTCCTCCTGGTGCCACGGTGGTGTCGCCGGTGTAGCTGCTGTTGCCGACGAGGGTCACTCTGCCGGGGCCTGCTTTTGTGAGGCGGCGGCCGGTGGCATCCTGGCTCAGGGGCGGGACGACTGTGGCCGAGATTCCGGCTGCGGCGTTCAGCACTGAAAAGCCGCTCAGGCGGAGCGCGGAGTTGCCGGAGATGGTGACCTCGCCTTCTTCGAAGTTGAGGCCGGTGATGTCGCGGGTGCTGTCCAGCGTGACCGTGTAAGAGCCAGTGGCGTCGGATCCGGCGGCGAAAGTGGCCATGCGGCCATTGATCCAGGGAAAGCCGGATCCGGTGCCCTCGAAGCTGGGATTCCAGTTGGGGGAGAGCGCGTCCCAGTTTCCTGAGGGAGCGCCGGCTCCGCCGGCACCTGGAATGGCGCCGTCGAGATCCCATGCGAGGGTTGGCACTGCGACGCCGAAGGACGCGGCGATATTGGACACGGCGTTGGTGCTGGCATAGGTGAACGTTGGGGTGGCACTAGCCAGTCCCTGAACGAACTGGTATCCGGACCCGCCGGCACACCAGAAGTTCGCGGGTGTTTTTCTCCAACTCAGCACTGAAGTCTGCGGGGGCGCGGCGGTGGGCTGCGTGGCGGTGTTGCCCACGCCGTTGACGGTGGCGGCGATGACGATATTGAATTCGGTGCTCGTGTTGACGCTAACGGATGAGCTGGTGGAAGGGATGATGGTCTGGGAGAAACTGGTGTTGCCCACGCCCGGGGCGGTGCCCACGAGCGACATGGCCGAAGCGGCGAAGCTGTTCCAGCTTCCGTTATTCGTGAAGACAACGTCGCCCGATTCGCCGAACTGACTCGGGTTGTCCATGTAATAGATGCCGACGACGCCTTCGCGGTAGGCGGTCTGGCCGTTTTCCAGCTTGATGGCGGGCGTGAGGGGTTGGCCGGCGAAGGTCACGTTAGTGATGAGGCCCAGCCCATTGGGGAAACCATGCTCTCCGGAGATGGTCACCACCAGCTTGTCCACGTCGGTGACAGGGTAAGCGCTGAATACGGTGAAGGTGTTTCCGCTGACGCTGTTGAGGTTGAAGGTGGCGGTGTTGGCGACCCGAATCGGACCGTTGCGGGCGACGGTGAGCGTGTAGGTCTTCGTCGCGGTAGTGTCTGCGGAAACGACTACTGTGGAGATGACGTTGTTGCCGAAGTTCAGGCTGATTGGACCGGAGGGCGTGCCGGAGGGGACCGCGATGCCGTTTACTGTGATTGTTGCGCCGGCTTCTGTTGCGGTGGGCGTCACGGTAACGGTGTCGCTGCCGGGCGGCGCGGTGGCCGTGTAGATTTCATTATCGCTGGTGAAAGCGGGGGAGAGCGGACCGGTGCTGGAGACCAGGCCGGAGAGCGTGGCGTTGCTCTGCGCAAAGGATACAGCGAGTGTGCCGAAGAGCGACAGGATCGCTATGAAAGCGGTGGCGAAGGGCGGTTTGGTTCTTTTGGGGAGGATGTTCATGGTTTCAGTATGACGGGAGCGATGATGAAGGTGAAGCGATTTCATGGGGCGGACTCTGATGGAGCATTAGGTGGTGCTCCGGGAAAGGGGCGCGGGGAGAGTCCGGGTCCGGCGATGCGGCGGGCCGGATGGCGACGCCTCGAGGCGATGCTGAAGGCACCGGTGGACTGATTGACCTAACGCATCGGGTGCTGCCATGCGACGCAGACTGGCGGGTTCGGTCCGGATTGGACAGCCTGATGATGCCGGGGCGGTTGACCCGCAGATGGCCAGGTTCCGGGGCTGTATCGGGGCGTTTACGGTCGGCGGACGGCCCGGATGAATTTCGCGGGAGCGCCGGGTTCGACCGCGAGCGGTGGGAACCGCAGCGGCCCGGCCTCGTTGACCGAAATGGATTCACCGACGGGTACCCAGTTTGCAAGGTCCGTGCTGGCCTCGAGAAAATAGGAGAAGCGCGGCCATGCCTGCGGGAGGAGCAGGCCGGACGGGCTGAGTTCCAGTCTGCCGATGGCTGCCGCTGGGCCGTTTGCCGCTCCGGGCGTGACGTCGGAAAGCAGGCCGTGGTCGACCGCACCCGGGCCCGTGCGTCCGCTTGTGAATCCGCGTGGCTGCGGGCCGAAGGAGACGCCGTCGATACGGGTGCCGTCGGGCGCGTGGAGCACGAGGCTTTCGCCGCGCGCATTGAGAGCGAAGGAAGCGTGAACATCGGGGCGCCGCGCGAAGTCCGTCTGTTCCGGTTCACCGTCGGCCCAGACGAGCAGAAAGCCGCCGGCGGGAATGATCGTCCCGGGCGGAAAGGTGAAGCGGGTGGGCTGAGCCGGATCATCGCTCAGGGTCCAGCCCGAGAGATCCGCGGTGGTGGCGGCGGGATTGTGCAGTTCGAGCCAGTCTTCGAACTGTCCGTCGGCGGGGTCGGCGATGCCGCTGCTGCCGTTGTCGGCCGCCCATTCGCTGATGCGGACCGCCGGCCAGTTGGAAGCGCCGGTGAATGTCAGGGTCAGGGTGGACTGGGCGAGCAGGGAGCCATCTGTGCGCAGTGCCTGAAGTGTCAGGGTCTGCGTGCCGGAGCGGAGCACGAACGGAAGAGACCATGCTTGCAGCCCGGACCAGTCAGGTTCGACGGCACGGCCGTTGATGACCAGCGCGGCCATATCGACCGGCGCGGTACCGCTCAAGGTGACCTGTGCGTTGCCGGTGCTGCTGCCGTCCGTCGGCGATGTCACTGCGAAGACGCCGCCAGCCGCACCGCGCGCCGTGAATTCGGTCAGGATGAAGGCGCGGCGCTCGTCGATCCACTGCGTCACTGACTTTGCGTAAGGACCTGATGCCACGAACGGCGAGGTGACCCCGATGCCGGCCGCGACGTAGGCATTGTGCCGCTCTGTCAGTCTCGGCGTGACGGCGGCACCGCTGAAGAACGACCCGGTGGCCTCGCGGAGCGCGCGGTAGTATTCGCGGAGGAACGCCGGTGTCTGGTTCATGCGCTCCGCGGCGTCGTCGTCCACCTCGAACAGCGGTGCATTGACAGGATCGCCGGTCACTCCGAGGCCGACATCGCAATCCCATGTGAAGATTGTCCACCGGCCGCCGTTCGGACGTGCGAAGAAGCTATTCTTGTAATTCCGGTTCCCGAACGAGTCCCAGAACGATCCGAGGTCGCAGAACGCGAAGGTGCGCATCCAGTTCTCCGTGTCCACGATGCGGCGCAGGCCGTGCACGTAGGCTGTGGCGTCGCCCGGCGAGGCCGCGCAGGCGTCGACGAGTCCGAGCAGCGAGGTCCAATCATTGAGCGTCGAAGTTCCGCGGGCGCGAGGTCGGAACACCCAGCGGTAGCGTGGCACATGGAGTTGGCCGTCTTTCTCGAACCGCTGCAGCTGACTGCGGCGGAACGGCTGGATGCGCACGCCGGCATCGTTGCACTCGTCGTCGTTAGCCAGTTTGTAGAGTTCGCCGCCTTCCGGAAAGTGACTGTCCATGAGGGAGTCGTCCGGGCGTTCCGCATCATGATAGACGACACCGCGGCGGGTTCCGTTGATGAAGAAGTGGACGTCGCGCCGGTGCAGCGACGGCAGATTCATCTGGTCGAGGAACCAGTACTGCAGCTGTTCCCGCTGATTGGTGACGTCGCGCACCGGGTAGTCGAGCGAGATGGTGTCCGTGCCCAGCGCCTCGTCTCCCGGCGGCAGCTGGAAGCCGAAGCCGACAAGGCTGCCGACTGGCGAGTCCTGGGAGTCCTTGTTCCCCCGGTAGAAGGCCCTGACATCGTAGATCGGGCGCGATCCGAGAATGACCGTGGCGGGGAAGGTGCGGTTGGCGCGGAACGGCGTCGCCGACCATGCGGCGATGGTGCTTTGTGTGAGGAGCAGGCGGACGCTGTCGAACGGACCCGATGCTGCCGGTTCTCCGATCCTGACAAGGGCCTCGCCGGGCGGGAAATGCGAGGCGGCCGCGGCGGTGTCGCGGGCGATGATGCGGAAGGCGGCGAGGCCGCCGGCCGGGAATCCACCTAACTTTGTGGAGAAAATCCCGTCGCCGGCGAGGAGGTCGCCGTTGGTGCCGTCGTCGGTCATCTCCTTCTCGGTCCATGTCGCGGATGGATCCAGCCGCCACGCGCAGCGGACGGAAGCGACGCCGTCGGGATCGTCTACTCTGGCGAAAATGCGGAACGGGACCCCGGCCTGCGGGAGCAGGGGAAAGTGCCTGACGTCGCGGATGCGGGGCGGTGTCGTGCTGGCCAGACGGCTGTTGGGAGCGCCGGGCGTGCCCATGGTGCGGGGAATTGGCAGACGGGCCACCGTTTCCACCGAGCCTCCCTGGAGCCGCAGGCAGAACTCGGGATGCCCGGCCTGCCACCGGGCCCGCGCGCGGAGCGTTACCGTCGTGCCGGCGGTGGTCGGCACCGCGGTGCTCAGCGGCGTGCGCAGACGGTTGGGATTGCCATCGCCTTGGCCATGCGCCACGAGCTGCAGGAGGCCGTTGCGCCACGTGCTGTCGAAGTGAGTGCCCTCGGCGGACCATCCTGACAGGTTCGAGGTGAACGAAGGATTGGTTACGAGATTCGCCCCGCCATTGATGCGTGCTTCCACGTCGTCGACCTCGCAGCGGCCGGCGTTGAGCAGGAAGAGCTGGGCCTGGGGGGTGGGATTGAGCGCCGTCGCCGTGTTGCCGTGGGCGGGCGTGGTGGTGATCTCCACGGTCGTCCAAGGTGTCTTGCCGGACTCGTCGCTGTCGGCCCATGCGGCTGGGTCCCCGCCTGGAGCGTCAGGGTGGATCTTTTCCAGCGACGAACCGCCGCCGTCTGCCCAGCGGCGTTCCCGGGTGCGGTCCACGTAGCGCACGCTGTCCACGGGTACGAATCCGGCCGGTGCAGGTGAGGCCAGTGTCAGCGATTCGCCGCCGTCGTCGAGGGTTCCGGTGAACTGCCCTGGGGCCAACCGGGCGGCCGCGGCCGGATGGTCGGCGAGAAACCGATCCCGGTTCCCTGACACCACGAGGAGGGCACCGGCGGCGAGCTGCATGCCGGCGGGGAAGGAGTAGTCCACGCCTTCCGTGAACCGCCATCCGCTAAGGTCGACAGGCTGGGCGGAGCGATTGCAGATCTCCAGCCACTCGGCCGGCGGCTCGCCATCGATCACTTCGGGCGGGTGGAAGAAGATCTCGTTGATGACCACCGGGGGCTGGCCGGCAGCAGTCAAGAGGGCCTCCGGGGCAAGGCGGCGGTGCCATGACGCAGGGTCGCGCCGGAGCCACGTGCCCGGCGTGCTGACACCGGCTTCCGCGCTGTCGATGACCCGTCTGCCGTCCGGGGCCACCAGATGGACGCGAGCGCCGCCTTGCGTCAGAGGGAAGGGGGGAGTCAGGAGCAGGGTGCCGTTTGGCTCAAGAATCGTGGCGGCCGGGAGCGCGGGATGAGTTGTCAGGGCACCGTCTGCGGCGAGGCGGCAGCCAGCGAGATCGATGCGGAAGGGGCTGTCGTTCTTCAGTTCCACGCGCGATTCGGCGGCGGTGTCCGCGACGGCGAAGCGCCGGATGCCAACATGATCGAGGAGGGAATCGGGGCTGGATTCCGTGGTGCCCGGCGAGCCGCCCGGGAGGCGGCTGGGTTCCCATGCGTCAGGAGATCGCTCGCCCTGCGACGGGCGAGCCAGCACGAGCGAATGCCCGGCTCCGTCGGCGGCCCGCGGCCAGCGGCCGCCGTCGTTGTAGGGAACTTCCAGCACCACAGCGCCTGATGGCTTGCGGAGCCGAAGGGTGCCGCCGGCGTTGTTCAGCGAGCCCGTCCATGGCCCTAGCACGGTGGTGAGGCCTGTTGCTGCCTTGAGCGCGGCCGGGTCCGCCGCCACGACGCGGTATCCCAGCGGCGGCAGTACGGTGCCGGGCGGGAACTCATGGCTGATCTCGCCGGTCAGGCGCCAGCCGCTCAGATCCTCGCTCCATGGCGCGGTGTTGTGCAGTTCCACGAACTCGAGATCCGGTCCCGATGCGTCGCCTGCGGGGTGATAGTGAATCTCGGAAATCACCACGCCGGACCGCCGCGAGGAGACGCCGAGCGGTTCGTCGTGCCGCTGACGCCGGGTCGGATAGACGACCTGCAGCACGGCCGACGAGGTGGCCGATCCCTGGGCGTTGGTCACCGTGACCGAGTAGTTCCCGCCATCGCCGACGGTGGCTTCGGGCAGTTCGAGGACTGGGCCGGTCACATTGGTCAGGGGAGCGCCGTCTTTTGTCCAGGCGTAGGTCAGGGGGCCACTCGATGCCGTGACCTGGAGCGTCGCGCTGTCTCCCGCCCAGACGGTCCGCGGTGTCAGGGCCCCGACGATCGCCGGTGGCGACGGGACTGCCGGAGATGTTGTCAGGAGAAAGTTGTCGAACTTCGACTGACTGGCGCTCTCACCGATCAATCCCGCGCGCCCCGAGGTGAGCGTGCCGTCGTTGAAGGTGCCGGAGTAGACGCTCGTGCCGGTGACTGTGTCGGTCACGGTGACGGTGAACAGTCCGGTGGCTGCCGCGCCGTCGATTCGAAGCTCATACCAGCGGTTCCGCGCGAACCGCGGAGAGGCATCGTCCACGAGGATGAGATTTGTTTCCACGCCTGCGGTGCGGCGTTTCACCCGCAGGTCTGCCTGGTCGCCGCCGCCGGTGCCGTCATTGATTTGAAGTGAATGGAAGTTCGCGTTGTCGGTCCATCCGAACACCAGGCCGGCCCAGACGGTGTCCGCGGCCATGAACACCTGAACGCGCAGCGAGAAGTTTTCGCCGGCCGCCCATGACAGCGGGTCCGCCGTGCAGATGGCGAGTGTCCCTGCGGGCAGATCGATCCGCTGCCCGCCATTGCCGCCGGCCTCGTAGAGGAAATCGGCATTCGACGTGCCGAACGCGCGCGTTGACCACGACGGTGACGCATCCAGCCCGCCGCTGCCTGCGTCGAAATTGTCGGCGAACGTTCCCGCTGTCGCTGGGACTGACAAGATCAGACAGGCAGCGAATGCGGCGATCTTCTGTCGGTGGGATGGGTGCGGCGCTGGATGCATCGGGTGACCTTCGATGTTGCCGGGCGCGCCGGGAAATGTCGATCCTCGTAACGAGTTGTCGGCGCGCATGGTGCCTGAGTTCATGGCCAAGGGTGCGGGTTCGGCAACTCGCCGCCGTCGGCGTGCCTGACCGTCGGCCGGTCAGGTGCGGGGAGGGGGACGCTCGTACTGAGCTGCGGCGCGACTTGGTGCTGGCGCTTGCCCATGGGATGGGCAGATTGGGGGTTGGAAGGCATGAATTTTCTGTCCATCGCCGATCAGATCGCCGCCCATCTGCACGCCGAGATCCTGCGTGGACGGTGGGGCACGGCCATTCCCGGTCGGCATCAGCTGGCCGCCGAGTTCGGGGTGAATAGCAAGACCGTGGAGGCGGCGCTGCGGCAGTTGGAGAAGACCGGCGTTCTCGTGCCGCAGGGAGCAGGTCGCCCGCGCCTGATCCATGTGAGGCCGGCCGAAGCCAGCCGGGAACTGCGCATCGGATTTCTGCATTTTGAAAGGCACGAGGAGCAGCGCGAGGAACACCTCATCCAGCTGTGGCATGCCCTCGC
Source organism: Verrucomicrobiales bacterium (assembly GCA_947462995.1). Lineage (GTDB taxonomy): Bacteria > Verrucomicrobiota > Verrucomicrobiia > Verrucomicrobiales > V1-33 > V1-33. Next base: position 20,800 of record CANHUG010000012.1, read on the forward strand.
GGAGGCCGGCCATCAGGTCGTCAGCGCCCAGAGTACCCTGACGGACATGCAGTTCGACGTGAAGAGGGTCGCCGCGGTGGTGGGCCGGACCACGGCGGACGCATGGATTGTCTGCGCCGGATCGCGCGGGGTGCTGGAATGGTTTGCGCGCCAGCCGCTGCCGACGTTCGCCCTTTTTGGTCAGCGTGAAGGCCTGCCCATGGCGGCCGTCGGTCCTGACAAGCCGCCGGCGCTTGTTGATGTGACGCGACGCCTTGTGGCGCTGGGGCACCGGCGCATCGTGCTGATGTGCCGGAAGCTGCGTCGCCTGCCCACGCCTGGCACGAGCGAGAAGGCATTCCTTGCTGCCCTGCAAGAGGGTGGGATTCCTGCTGGTGATTACAACCTGCCGGACTGGGAGGAGACGCCGGGTGGGTTTCATGATTGCCTTGACTCTCTGTTCCGGCTGACGCCGCCCACGGCTCTGATTGTCGACGAGACGGCGTGGTTCATTGCCGCCATGAACCACCTGCTCCGGTTAGGGGTGCGGGTTCCTGACGATGTGTCGATGGTGTCCACCGACGACCATCCGACGCTGCACTGCTGCCATCCGCCGGTCGCCCGCATTGCATGGGACAGCAGTCCGGTCATCCGGCGCATCCTCAAGTGGGCGCACAACATCAGTCACGGCAGGCCGGACATCCTGCAGTCCCTGACGCATTCCCGATTCATTCCGGGAGGCACGATCGGGCCCGCACCGCGCGCCAAGGCCTGATCGAGGGTGGTGTGCGGGTTTTGTCAGGGGCGGCGGGTCGGCGGCGCTGGGCGCAGGAGAAGCCGCCTCATGGAGATGTCAGGAATGGCGGCGGGCGGCTCAGGCCATGATGCCGGGCACCAGCTTGCCGGCGATGCCGGTGAGGCGCATGTCGAGGCCCTGGACTCGGAAGTTGAGGCGCTCGTGGTCGAAACCGAGGAGGTGGAGCATGGTGGCGTGGAGGTCGTGGACGTGGATCTTGCCTTCTACGGGGCCGAATCCGAGGTCGTCGGTGGCTCCGTAGATGCCGTTCTTCACGCCGCCGCCGGCCATCCACATGGTGAAGGCGTCGATGTGGTGGTCGCGGCCGAGAGTGGCGCGGACTTCGCCCATGGGAGTGCGGCCGAATTCGCCGCCCCAGATCACGAGCGTGTCATCGAGCAGGCCGCGTTGCTTGAGGTCGATGACGAGTGCGGCGGAGGCCTGATCGACGTCGCGGCAGACTTTTTCGAAGTCGCTGTTCAGGTTTTCGCCGGGGCCGCCGTGGCTGTCCCAGTTGGTGTGATAGAGCTGCACGAAGCGCACGCCTTTTTCGATGAGGCGGCGGGCGAGGAGGCAGTTCCGCGCGTAGCTGGGCTTTTCCGGGTCGCAGCCGTAGAGCTCGAGCGTGTCCTTGGATTCCGCTGACAGGTCCATGAGGGCAGGGGCGCTGGTCTGCATCTGATAGGCGGTTTCGTAGGCGTTGAGGCGAGTGAGGATTTCGGGATCGCCGGTGACATCAAGGCGTGCGCGGTTGAGGGCACCGACGACGTCGTAGAAGCGGCGCTCGCGTTCCCGCGTCATGCCGGCGGGGCTGTTGAGATTGAGAATGGGGTCGCCGCTGCCGCGGAGGGGGACGCCCTGGAACGACGTGGGCAGGAAGCCGCTACTCCAGAGTTGTGCGCCGGCACGCGGGCCGCGGGGGCCGCTCTGGAGCACGACGAAGCCCGGCAGGTCCTGCGCTTCGGAGCCGAGGCCGTAGGTCACCCACGAACCCATGCTAGCGCGCCCGGGGGCCTGGAATCCTGTGTTCATGAAGAGCTTGGCCGGGCCGTGATTGAAGACATCGGTGGTGATGCCTTTCATCCAGCAGACGTCGTCGACGATCTTGCGGTGGTGGGGGAAGAGATCGCTCAGCGTCATGCCGCATTGCCCGTAGGTGCCGAACTTCCGCGGCGAGGCGAGCAGGGTTTCGTTGCCCTTGAGGAAGGCGAAGCGCTTGCCTGACATGAGGCTCTCGGGCGGCTTCTGGCCGCTGTATTTTTCGAGGAGCGGCTTGTGATCGAAGAGGTCGATCTGCGACGGACCGCCGGCCATGAAGAGGTAGATGACGCGCTTCGCCTTCGCCGTGTGATGCGGGCGGCGCGAGGCCATGGGGTTGGCCGGGTCGATCTTCACTGAGGCCTGACTTTCTCCGGCGAGCATCTGCTGGAGGGCGAGCGAACCGACACCGAGGCCGCAGCGATTGAAGAAATGGCGGCGCGTGATGTCGCGGAGCTGGTGGTCTTGAGGGTTCATGGGCGGCGGGTCACTCGCGGGTGATGAAGTTGTCAGTGTTGAAGAGGACGCGCGCGGCGCAGGTGAGGGCGGCCGCTTCTGACACAGGCAGGTCTGTCAGGGCGTTGGGCGCGAGCGCTCTGGCCGAGGCTGTGCCGTCGGTGGCTTTTGCGAAGTCGGCCGCCTGGGCGGTGGTGTAGTCGCGCAGTGCGGTGAGTTCCTGGGCAGTGGGCGGACGGCACAGGGCGAGGTGGAAGCCGAGCGTCAGGCGCTCGTCGAGTGTGGTGCCGCCGCGGGCCATGCGCACGGCGAGGGAGGCAGCCATTTCGAGGAAGGCGGGGTCGTTCGCGAGCGTGAGCGACTGCAGCGGGGTGTTGCTGCGGATGCGGCGGGTGCAGGTGGTCTGGAAGTTCGGTGCATCGAAGGTGGTGTGCAGCGGATAGGCGGCGCTGCGGTAGAAGGTGGCATACATGCCGCGGCGGTAGCGGTCGGGGCCGGTGCTTGTTTTCCAGGACTTTGCGTTCTGGGTGAAGGCGTAGACGCCGTCTGGCTGTGGCGGGCGGACGCTTGGGCCGCCGATTTCCGGATGCAGCAGGCCGCTGGCGCAGAGGGCGGCGTCGCGCACGATCTCGCTTTCCACTCGTAGGCGTTCCTGACGGGCGAGCAGCTGATTCCGTGGATCGCTCTCCGCGAGTTCGGGCCGCGCATGGGACGACTGCCGGTATGTCTTGCTGGTGACGATGAGGCGATGCATGGCCTTGAGGCTCCAGCCGCGGCGGATGAATTCGCCAGCCAGCCAGTCGAGCAGCTCCGGGTGCGTGGGTGCGGTGCCCTGCGTGCCGAAGTCGTCCTCTGTTTCCACGAGGCCTTTGCCGAAAAAGCGCATCCACACCCGGTTCATGGTGACCCGCGGCGTGAGCGGGTTCGCCGGGTTCACGAGCCAGCGCGCGAGGTCGAGGCGGTTCGTGAATTGCCTCTGCGGTGGGGGATAGGCGGCTTGCACTGCGGCGATGACGCCGGGCTGAAGCGGGCCGAGTGCCTTGTCAGGACGGGTGAAGTCACCGCGCTGGAAGAGGAACGTCTCGCGCGGCTTCGGCAGGTCGCGCATGATCATCTGCTCGACGAGCTTTGCTTCCGGATCACCGTTGCCGAGCTTCTTTTTTCTGGCACGCGGCTCGGCCTTTTCGAATGCTTCATTGAGGAATTTGCGGTCCGGATTGCTTCGGGCCGCGGAATGCACGAGCAGGGCGGCGAGGAGTTTGGCGTCCGCCTTGTCGCCGGCTGCGCGCTGGCGCTTCAGTTCGGCTTCCTCCCATTCGTCCCGCAGACGCTCGATTTCACCGGTGGGGGCGAACTCGTCGGCGACCGCACTGGCAGCCTTGCCGAAGATCTCGCCTGCGGCGACGGGGACGGTGGCTCCCTTGTTGTTGCGGTCCTCTCCGTGATTGAAGAAGGCGAATAGTTGATAGTACTCGCGATGGGAGATTGGATCGAACTTGTGCGTGTGGCACTGCGCACAGCCGACCGTGAGGCCTAGCCACACACTGCCGGTGGTGGCGACACGGTCCATGGCGGCTTCCACGCGGAACTGTTCCGGGTCGCTGCCGCCCTCCAGATTGATGAGCGTATTGCGATGGAATCCGGTGGCGACGAGCTGTGCTTTGGTGGGATTCGGGAGGAGGTCACCGGCGAGTTGCTGGATGGTGAACTGATCGAACGGGAGGTCGTCATTGACCGCCTTGATCACCCAGTCGCGATAGGGCCAGACGGCGCGGAAGCCGTCCAGTGCATAGCCGTCGCTGTCGGCGTAGCGTGCCTGGTCGAGCCAGTGGCGGCCCCAGCGTTCGCCGTAGTGCGGCGATGCGAGGAGGCGGTCGGCGAGGGCGGCGACATCCGGGTTCTTCACAAAGGCGGCGACCTCGTCCGGTGCTGGGAGCAGGCCGGTTAGATCGAGCGAGAGGCGCCGGATGAGCGTGGCGGGGTCAGCCTCGGGTGAAGGAGTCAGGCCTTCGCTGGCGAGGCGCGCGCGGATGAAGGCGTCGATGGGGTTTTCCTCACCGTCCGGTGGGGTCGCTTTGGTCAGGGGCAGGAAGGCCCAGTGGCCTTCGTATTCAGCGCCCTGCTCGATCCAGCGGCGCAGCAGGGCGACCTCGCGCTCGCCGAGGGGCGGTTTCTTGGATTTCGGCGGCGGCATGACCTCGTCGGGGTCATGGCTGATGATGCGTTTGATCAGTTCGCTGTCGTCTGGCTTGCCGGGCACGACAGCGGCGTAGCCCCCCAGATCGGCGAGGGCGCCTTCCCGGGTATCCAGCCGCAGATCGGCATCGCGGTGCTTCTCATCCGGACCGTGGCAGGCGAAGCACTGGTTTGAGAGAATGGGTCTGATGTGCGCATTGAAGCGCACCTTATCAGGCAGGGGGGCGGCGGCCTGAGAGATGGCAAGGGAGGCAAGTAGGACGGAAAGCTGGCGGATCACGGTTCCCGATTAACTGAAGCCTCCGCCTGAGCCCAAGCGGAAACCGCGTACCGTTTGCGGGTCTGCGGACAGCCGGGCCACATGCTCCGGCTGCCATTCGATGCCGCGCATGCAGCCGATCGAATCTGAAGATCCGGGGGGCGCGGTCCTGCGATTCTGATCGCATCGCTCTGTGAGCGGATGGCTCCCTCAGGTCCCGCACTGTGGCATGCTTGTCTTCGTTGCGGACGGCAACGGGGCCGGCACCTCCAGATGCCGGTGGACTTCGTGCGGCGTGCGGTTTCCCAATGCCGCATGCGGACGCCACGTGTTGTCGAGATATTCTCCCCTAAGAGGTCTGTCCTCTTGTTCTCTTCGCGGTCGGATGGCCCCACGGGCGATGACGGTGTTCACGCGCATTTTTCAGGCGCACCGTAGCCAAAATCACGGACACCGTTGCTTTTCTCCTATCCATAAATCAGGAGCCGCAACACACCCAACGCGAACACTCCAAAAGCTCCAGCAGTGGTAAGAGTAACAGCTGCCAGTCCTTTCCAAAGCTTTAAAATAGGTTTCATGTGCGGGACGAAAAACCAAGCGCAGAAATTCAACAAGTAACCCGCAACCAATAGAGTGTCGGCTAAAGCCGAACGCCACGAGTCTGAATAGTTGATATCATAAGAAACAAGGAAGAAAGCAAATGAGGAAAGCACCATTCCAGTTCCAAGTCTCGAAAAAATGACTGGGGACATTTTCATTTTTCTGATTGGCAAGGAACTCGGCCGCGCCATGAGCACGGTGAGCCGCGAACTGAAGCGCCTTGGTCCCGGCGCGTCGTATGGGGCAGCCTGTGCGCAGGCATCGGCGGGTATTCTTGGAATTGAGGTGGAGGG
>CANHUG010000013.1 GCA_947462995.1 Verrucomicrobiales bacterium
CAACTGACTGCGGTCGCGGCGGGGCAGGCTGGGGCGGGGTTGGTGACCTTGTTCACGGAGCGGCGCGCGTGGGCGGTGATGGCGGCGGCGTGTCCGCCGGAAATCATGGTTAGGCCGATGGATTCGTGTCGGGAAGTGATGGGGATGAAGTTTGATGCGATTGCGGTGGGGCCCGGTCTGGGAGGGACGCCGCCGCCTGATCTGCTGACATTGGTGCGTGACGATCCGCGGCCGATGGTGGTGGATGCGGACGCATTGAATGCGATGGCGGCACTGCCTGCCGGTGTGCCCGTGTGGCCGGCTGTGGGGCCGCGACTGCTGACGCCGCATCCGGGGGAGATGGAACGGTTGCTGAAGCGGTTTGCGCCGGAATTGTCAGGGAAGAGCCGCCGGGACCAGACGGTCGGGCTGGCGAAGGTGACTGGTGCGGTGGTGGTGCTGAAGGGTTCGCGGACGTGTGTAGCGAGTGCGGATGGCCGGGTGGCTTTCAATGGGAGCGGACATCCGGCGATGGCGCGGGGAGGGATGGGAGATGTGCTGACGGGGTTGGCGGCGGCGTTGATGGCGGGCGGGATGGAACCGTTCCGGGCGGCGTGTCTGGGGTCGTGGCTGATCGGGGCGGGCGCGGAGACGTGGTTGCGGCGGCATCCTGGAGCGGAGGCGTCGCTGACAGCGTCATTGGTGCGGGAGTATGCGTGCCGGTTTGCGCTGCCGGGGCTGAGGACTGGCGGGTACTGAAGCGGGGAGGGAGCGGATGCAGTCCATGGTTGACTTCACCCGGGCGTGCCGTCAGGCTTTCTGCTTATGCAGAAGAACGCACTCGGCAGAGGACTGGGAGCACTGATCAGCGGTGCGGCCAAACGCGGCGGACCGGGCATGGCCGAGGCCGTGCCGGGAACGGAAGGCGCTGTGGGCGCGGTGGTGGGGATGGCGAGCGAGGCTGGCGAGGGTGTGACTGTTGGTTCGGCGGGGGTGAATCAGGTGGCGATTACGAGTATTGTGCCGAGTCCGATGCAGCCGCGGAAGACATTCCGTGATGAGCAACTGACGGAGCTGATGGAATCGATCCGGGAGCATGGGTTGATTCAGCCGCTGGTGGTGCGGAAGGTGAATGGACGGCTTGAATTGATTGCGGGCGAGCGGCGGTTCCGGGCGTGTCAGAAGCTGGGATTGGGTGAGGTGCCGGTGATTGAGCGGGAAGCGGGTGACCGCGAGGTGCTGGAAATGGCGCTGATTGAGAATCTCCAGCGGGAGGATTTGAACCCGGTTGAAGAGGCGGAGGCGTACACGCGGCTGGCGAAAGAATTCGGGCTCAGGCAGGAAGACATTGCGCAGCGGGTTGGAAAGAACCGGGCGACGGTGGCGAATGCAATGCGGTTGCTGGACCTTGCGGCTCCGGTGCGCGGGTTGCTGGCGCAGGGGTTGATCACGACCGGGCATGCGAAGGCGTTGTTAGGATTGCGCGATGCGGCGCTGCAGGCGATGGTGGCTGACATGGTGGTGCGCAACGGACTGACGGTGAGGCAGACCGAGCAGCAGGTGCAGAAGGAGCTGGCGGGTACGGGATCCGCGCCGGCTGCGGTCAAAGCAGGGAAGCCGAAGGGCCCTGATCTGGGGGCGCATCTGCACCGCATTCAGAGCAATCTGCGGCAGCATTTTGCGACTCAGGTGACGCTGCAGCACACGCCGAAGAAGGGGAGGATCGAGATTGAGTATTATGGCGACGACGATCTCGGGCGGATCCTTGAACTGCTGGGTATTGAAGCGGAATGAAACGGCGGCGGCGTTCCATCGGTGTTGTCAGGCCCCTGCTGGCTGCTGCTGTGATGGCGGGGTTGGCGGGTTGCGGGAACAGACCTGAGAGTTCGGGGGCTGCTTCTGGCGGGGTGGCGGTGACATCCGGGGCGTGGACGAACTTTTCCGGGGCTCGGGCAATGGAGGATGTGAAGGCGCTGGTTAGTATCGGACCGCGGCCATCTGGCAGCGAGCGGATTGAGAAGGCGCGGCAGCACCTTGAGAAGCAGCTCAAGGCAGCGGGATGGGTGACGCAGAGACAGGAATTCACGGCGACGGCACCGGTGCGCGGGCCGGTGGCGTTTGCGAATGTGCGTGCCCGGCTTCCGGTTGGCGGTGACGACCCATGGCAGCGGCAGGTTTCCACGTTAGTGGGGTCGCATTACGACACGAAGTGGGTGACGGATTTCCTGTTCACCGGGGCGAACGACGGAGGGTCGAGTACAGGATTGCTGCTCGAGTGTGCGCGGGCACTGGGGGCGGTGCCGCAGACGGCGGCGCAGGTGGAGCTGGTGTTTTTGGATGGTGAGGAAGCGTTTGTCGATTTCACGCAGCCGATCGGATTTGAGGACAGAGGGTTCGACGGGTTGTTCGGGAGCCGGCATTATGCGTCGGTACTGCGGGCGCAGCCGGTCGAGCAGCGGCCGAAATGGTTTGTGCTGTTCGATATGATCGGGGACCGAGAGCTGGAGGTGGAGTTTCCTCCGAATTCATCACTGGTGCTGATTGATCAGGCGCTGGATGCGGCCAAGGCGTTAGGGTTCGGGAAACACTTCGGCAGAGGGCGTGAGGAAATGACGGATGACCACGTACCGTTTTCGTGGGTCGGTCTGGGCGTGATCGATTTTATTGATTTCAACAGTTACCGGAGTGCCGGGTACTGGCATACCGACAAGGACACCCTCGACAAGCTGTCGCCGGAGAGCATTGAGATTGCGGGCCGGGTCGGGCTGCTGTTCATCGAGCGGCTTGTGGCGTCGGGATCCCGGTGAAGGGAAGGGGCGAGCGGCCCTTCTTCACATGTCCTCGTCGTCCGGGGCGATGAGGACCTCGCGTGGTTTGGCACCGTCTCCGGGGCCGATGATGCCGCGTTGTTCCATGAGATCGATCATGCGGGCGGCGCGGCCGTAGCCGAGGCGGAGTCGACGCTGGAGCAGGGAAGTGCTGGCCTTGCGTTCGGTGACGATGACATCGATGCAGCGCTCGAGGGTTTCTTCATCTTCCTCGGTGAGTTCTTCGGCGGGACCGTCGCCGGGGCCGTCGCCGAGAGTGCGTTGGACTTCCTTGTCGTAAGCTGGGCCGGCCTGCTTTTTGCAGTGTTCGACGAGGTCGTGGATTTCGTCATCGGTGACGAACGCGCCCTGGGCGCGGTTGAGTTTGGAGGTACCGGGCGGGAGGTAGAGCATGTCACCTTTGCCGACGAGTTTCTCCGCGCCCTTGTTGTCGAGGATAACGCGGGAATCGAGTGCGCTGCTGACCTGGAAGGCGATGCGGCAGGGGATGTTGGCCTTGATGTTGCCGGTGATGACCTCTGCGCGCGGGGTCTGGGTTGCGAGAATCATGTGGATGCCTGCGGCCCGGGCCTTCTGGGCGATCCGCTGAATGAGTTGTTCCATGTCCGCCGGAGCGGTCTGCATGAGGTCAGCGAGTTCGTCGATGATGACGACGATGTAGGGAATGGTGTCTGGGATCGTGGGTTCGTCGGCGATGGCTTCCTCGAACTCGGCATTGTCCTCAGCCACTAGATCGCTGTCGTCCCAGACGGATTCGGAATCGCTAGCAGCGAAGGCAACCTGATGAGTGGTTAGCGCGGCGTCGGATTCGTCTCCTGCGAGATCCGGGCCCGAGAGGTCTGGCGGAATAAAGACGGTGTCTTCCGGGTCGTCGGGGATGGTGCCGGACGTTGGATCGAAGAGGGGCAGGAGAGGGGTGTTTTCGTCGACTTTGCCGCGCCTGGCGTTGCGGGATTTTGGTGGGGCGGCGGCAGCGGCGGCGGCGGCCTTCTGGCGGCGGTTATTGAAGGATTCGAAGTTGCGAACGCCTTCGGTGGCGAACATGCGGTACCGGTGTTCCATTTCGTTGACGACCCAGCGGAGGGCCATGATGACTTTCTTGGGGTCGGTGACGACTGGAACGACGAGGTGAGGGAGGTCGTTGTAGGTCTGCATTTCGACGACCTTGGGATCGACCATGATGAAGCGGAGTTGTTCTGGGGTGAACTGGAAGAGCAGGGATCCGATGATGGAGTTGATGCAGACGGATTTGCCAGAGCCGGTGGCACCCGCGACGAGCAGGTGAGGCATGGCGGCCAGATCAGCGACGATGGTGTTGCCGTAAACGTCCTTGCCGAGGGCGAGCGGGAGTTTGGCTTTGGTGCTGGCGAAGGTGTCGTCTTCGAGAAGTTCACGGAGAGGGACAGCGACCTTGTCGTTGTTGGCGATTTCGATGCCGACGGTGTCTTTGCCCGGGATGGGTGCGAGGATATTGATCCGTTCTGCGCGGGTGGCGCGGGCGAGGTCTGCTTCGAGAGCGGTGATCCTGTTGACGCGCAATCCGTCGCTGGGGTAGATTTCGTAGCGCGAGATGGTGGGGCCTCGGGTGATAGGGCCGGGGCCGACCTGGATACCGAAGCTGGATAGCGTGTTGATGATGATCTTCTGAGTTTCGCGCAGGGCACGCTCGTCGATTTTGACATCGCTGGCGGATTCGTCCCAGTGGAGGAGATCGAGAGGGGGCAGTTGGTAGGCGGAGAAGTCCTGAGCACCCTTGCCGATCTTCATGGTGCCGGAGAGGCCATCCGTCTGGGGTTTCTGCTTTTCGCGCCATTCAGCTAGGGAAGGCTTGCGCTCGCCGGAAGGGGTGTTGCGGCGGGAACCATTGATGATGGGGGGTTCTGGTTCCGGAAGAGTGGTATCCGGGGAGGCTGAATCAGCGGCGTCATCGGCTTCTATGTCGCCGTCGTCAACGGGGTCGGATTCGTCGAGGAGGTCGATGTCGAGCGCGCCGTCAGGATCGAGCGGAGTGTGTGGTGCGCCGACTGCGGCTGCGGCTCGTTCTGCGCGTTTGAGTTCTTTTTCGATCCGACGCCGTTCCCGTTCAGCCTTTCGGTGCTCGGCTTCCAGTGTGGCAGCTTCGCGGGCGAGGTCTCTGGTTCCGCCGGCAGTGGCTGTGTGTTGGTGGGGGATGTGACGGCCGCTAAGGCGGTCGGTGAGTTGGGTCCATGCGCGGCGCACGGTGCTGGAGACTGCGGCGGGGCGGATACCAGTCATGAAGACCAGACCGAAGGCGTAGCCAATGACTGAAAGGATGACGAGACCCGCAGTGCCGATGGTGCCTTCGGCCATGCGGCGTCCGATGAAGCCGAAGCCGCCACCGGGACCGAGGATGTTGTATTCACGGTCCCATGTGGTGAAGAAAAAGTTCTGAAGACCGAGGAACAACGCGCCGGAGATGACGAACAGCATGGCTCCTGCGACAGGTCGCGCGGGGAGTAATCCTTCACGCAGGAGACGCATGCCCATGAACATGCGGGCGACGCCTAACCAGACAAGTGACACTGGGATGAGGAACGACGCTGCGCCGAACAGAAACATGGCATATCCTGCAACGGTTGCGCCCATTGGCCCGATGATGTTCATCGCGGGGTCGTTTGGCGGATTTCTCGTCGCGAATGCGACCCAAGGCCGCAAATCGTCGGGCGTGTAGCTTGCCAATGCGAGGAAGAGGGCTGCCCCAGAGGCGATCAGGAGTACCGAACCGACGCCGACTCCCGATTCATCTCCTGAGAACGAGGCGTCGTCCTGACGGCGGCTGGGGCGGCTGGGGGACATGTGCTGAGCGTGGAGGCGGAGGTGAAAGATGAGCGGCAATCCCACCGGCGCAGATTGGCTGGACTCGGGATGCCTTGTGGTTCATGCTAATGGAGGCGCGGGTCGATTCAATCTTGAATTTACGGCAAACTTAAGCTTTTCAATACATTCATGGCTTCCATTTCTGGTGATCGCCCGGCGTTCAGCACGGGAATTCTTCGGTTCCAACCGCTTTATCATGAACGTGTTTGGGGCGGACGGGAGCTGGCGCGGCGGTTCGGTCGAGAGCTGCCGGATGGCGGTCCGATTGGCGAAAGCTGGGAAATTGTCGATCGGTCGGAGGCGCAAAGTGTTGTGCGCGGAGGACCGTGGCACGGGACGAGCCTGCACACCTTGTGGAGGGAGCATCGGGAAGGCGTTTTTGGATTAACTGCACCGCAGACGTCGGACTTTCCGCTCCTGGTGAAGATTCTTGACGCCCGGGACACGCTCAGTCTGCAGGTGCATCCACCGGATTCGTGTGCGGCCGCGTTGGGTGGAGAGCCGAAAACGGAGATGTGGGTGGTGGTCGACGCCGAGCCTGGGGCGGCGTTGTTTTGCGGAGTCAACGAGGGGGTCGGGCGCGATGAGTTCGCCGCGGCACTGGCGGCTGGGACCGCTGCTGACTGTGTGCCTCGACTTCCGGTCCGGTCTGGCGATGCTATCTTCATTCCGAGCGGACGGCTCCATGCGATCGGGGCAGGGCTCGTCATCTTCGAGATTCAGCAGAATAGTGACACGACGTATCGCGTTTTTGACTGGAACCGGGTCGGGCTCGATGGCAAACCGCGGCCGCTGCATGTCGAAGAGTCACTTCGATGCATCGATTTTTCGGACACCACGCCGGAGTTGACGCCTCCAGACGCGGTGGTGCTGGCGTCGTGTGATCATTTTGAGGTGCTCCGCCGCCGGGTTGTTGCGGGACAGTCGATGTCCTGGGGGAACGCTGGAGAGTTTTCCATCATCGCAGTTGTGAGTGGCGAAGTATTGCTTGCGGGGGAATCTATGGGGCCCGGGGATTTTGCGATGGTGCCAGCGGTTCTCACTGAAGAAGCGCGGAACCTTGTCGCCTTCAGCGATGCGGAATTGCTTGAGACTACCTTCGGGCGACGCTGAAGATCGGGAGGGCGCTGAGCAGCACGCGGGTCGGAGTTTGGGTGCTGATGATTGTTCCACTGAAATTGATTTTACATGACATATATTGTATGTAGTTATTAAGGGGCGAAAGACACATCCACCTGATTGGCGCTTGCTTGAGTGGCTGGAAGCTTGGATTTGAGGTCTGTGAATTGGCCGAGCGCGAAAAGGATATCGGGATGGAAGCTGGTATTGGTCCTGGTAGCCGGGATTTGGAATTCTGTTTTGGCGGAGGAGATGGGGCATGAGGAGGAGCGGAGGTTGCTGCCGCCGCCGCCGGCTTCACGATTGGTGGATGCGGCGAGAGTCTTCGGGCCGGACGAGCGGCGAGCGATCGAGGCCGATGCCGCCGCGATGCCGCAGATTGTTTACGTGGTGACTATGGAGTCGGCGGCTACGATTGGTGCGGGCGATTACGCGTCACATCTGGCGAAGGCATGGATACCTGAGGGGGCCATGGTACCGCGTGGTGCGGTCATGGTTTTGGAGTTTTCCGCCCGTGGTGAGCGACCGGTGTTTGGATTCAGTGGAACGTGGACCGAGAACGCTGTCGCGGCTAAGGTTGCTTTTGATGAGCTGGCGGCGACGGATGCAGCGGCGGGTGTTCGGGCTGCGCTAGGAGTTCTGGGCGGGCACCCGCCTCTTGGAGTGAAACGGAACCTAGCGCACCGCGGGAGCACGGCAACCGGTATAGCCGGGGCTTTCTTCGTGCTGACCACGATGTTCTTCGTTTATCAGCGCGTAAAAGAGCACCTTGAATCGCGAGCGAAACGTGAGATGGAACTGGCTGCGGGGTCCCGACGAAGTGGTGGTTGAGGCTATTGCGGCGCGAAGGCCACGTTACTGAGCCCGTTCCCAGCCGATGACTTTGCGGTTTTCGAATTGAATGACTGCGGAGGTCACTGGCATGAAATCAGTGCCGGTGGTCATCATGCCGGGCCCGAAACCGGGCCCCCAGTAGCGGCTGCCATACGGTCCAAAGTACCCTGCACCGGCGCCCATAAAGAAGCTGTTGGAGACAACGGGCTGGAGCGACGTATAGCGCCACATCTCGGTCTCTTTTCCCGCCCGGCTGCCCTTCATGACGTTGTTGGGGGTGCCGAGAGTGAGATAGACGGCATCGCGGGACATGCCCTCGGAGATTCGTCCAGACTGCACGGCTGCGAGATCGTTCTTAGACAGAGACTGTACCATCTGGGGGTTGGCCGCGATGCGCCGCTGCGGGCTCGATGACGCACAGGCAACAAGCGCCGCTGTGCCGATTCCGGCGAGGCTGAATCTGAGCATTTTCACCTTAGTAATCTCTTCCGGGCCATGCGAAACGCAAGGACATTCGTGTTGCGCTGAGGGCGAGGCGGGAGCAGTGAGACTGATAATCCCCCTCACGTGGAAGACCGGTTCGGCCATCGCATTTCGTACCTCCGCATCAGCATCACAGATCGATGCAATGAGCGCTGCCGCTATTGTCTGCCGGAGGAACGCCAGGAATGGCTGCCCCGCGAAGGAATCCTGAGCTACGAGGAAATTCTGAGAATTTTGAGAATTGGCGCGGGCATGGGAATCAGCAAGGTCCGCATTACGGGTGGCGAACCGTTGACCCGACGGAATGTCCTCTCGCTGATTCGAGGCGTCGCCGCCGTTCCTGGAGTTGAAGATATCGGAATTTCCACCAACGGCACATTGCTTGCCGATGTTTCGGCGGAAGAATCGGGTGAAGCCCTCACCATGGCCCGTCGTCTCGTTGAGGCCGGCGCCCGCACAGTCAATGTTTCACTGGATACGCTAGACCAAGCGGCCTATGCCGCGATTACGAATCGCAACTTTCATGCGCGGGCCCTTGCTGGAATCAAAGCGGCTTGTGTGGCAGGATTCGAAAGCATCAAACTGAATTGTGTGCTCATGAAGGGCCGGACGGAACACGAAGTTTCGGACCTTGTCGAGTTCGCGCACGACCATGGGTGCCTGCTGCGCTTCATCGAATTGATGCCGGTGTCGACGACCGAAGTGCTCACTGCTGACAATTTCCTGTCTTGCGGTACCGTTCAGCGGATCCTGGCAGCACGCTACGGGCCACTGGTCCCCTGCCCCGAGGTTCGTACCAACGGTCCGGCGTCCTACTGGCGAATCCCCGATCGGAACCAACTCGTGGGTTTCATCGGGGCTATGACCAACCTGCATTTCTGTGAGAGCTGCAACAAGCTCCGCCTGACGGCCGACGGAAAACTCAGGCCGTGTCTAGGCAGCCATATGGAAACTGACCTCATCACTCCGCTGCGGGCCGGAGCCACCGATGATGAGATCACCCGACTGATCGCCGATACAGTGGACCGCAAGCCGAAGGAGCACGATTTCCGGACGACTTACCTGCCGGGCCGCAGAATGATTGCCATTGGCGGTTAATCGCCCGGCCCGTCGATGCCGTCAGCCTCGTTCGTTTTCGATCAGCGAACGGAACGATACGGCCCGCATAGCCGTTGCGAGGGCGGCGGCAAAAACAGCACCCCACGAGGCACCCCGCGAAACCTGTGCTGCTGGACGGGCAAGCCCGAGAATCTGTTGCCCGGCCGACTGTGCTCTAGCGGTGCATTCAAGCAGCTTGAAGGCCGAATGCGCTGCGTCGAGATCCGGGAAGACAAGTACATTGGCACGTCCGCCAAGGGGACTTCCCGGAGCCTTGATACGTGCTGTTTCGGGATCCAGTGCAGCGTCGATTTCGAGTTCGCCGTCGATCTCCGCATCAATGCGCTGACTGCGCAGGTATTCCCTAGCGAGTCCTGTGGCGGCCGCAACCTTCTGCACCGCTGCGTGGGTTGCGCTGCCTCGGGTGGAAAAACTCACCATCGCCACCCGCGGCCGTTCCGGAAGCAGTGCCGCCGCCACTTTAGCCGACTCAACAGCTATCATGGCCAGTTGTGAAACCGTCGGCGAGGGAATGACGGCGCAGTCTGCGAGCACCAGTGTGCCACCACACCCAATCTCTGGTCGGTCAGGGAGGCGGAGCGGAGCACAACTGGATACTGCATCAATCCCGGGCAGTTTGCGGATGAGATGCTGAAGTGCACGGAACCATGCTGCTGGAATCATCTGATTCCCTCCCACTGCGCCGTCGGCGTATCCGTACTGCAGCATCATGGCGGCAAAATATCCGGGCTGA
This sequence comes from Verrucomicrobiales bacterium, assembly GCA_947462995.1. Taxonomy (GTDB): domain Bacteria; phylum Verrucomicrobiota; class Verrucomicrobiia; order Verrucomicrobiales; family V1-33; genus V1-33. The sequence continues at coordinate 9,934 of CANHUG010000013.1, forward strand.
GACATTACTTCGCGGGGATCGACTGCACCTGCTTTCCGATATCGGCTGACCTTGCGGTAAAGCTCGCAGAATCGCTCGAAATCATGGCTCGCTTCCGGATCGATGATACCCACAAAGTCGAGCTTGATCCCCTGTTCGCGTGCGAGCGATTGGATCGCAACCCGATTGCCCAGCAGGACTGGCGCGACCGCTTCCAGTCTGGCGAGCTCCGCAGCGGCCCGCAGAACACGGAGATCTTGTCCGTCCGGAAAGACGATGCGCTTCGGGTGCCGTCTCAGGTACCGCACCAGCGGTCCGAGCAGCGGGTCTTCGTCTTGGTAGATAAAGCCGGGCGGGTTCATGAGTGCCGGAACGTCCGGCTAAGCAGGTGCCCTTTGCGCGGGCGCATGCTTCCTCAATTCCTGAGCCACTCCGCCAACCAATCAAGCGCCAATCCAATCCGCAGGTGAATTGCAACACCAAGCCAATCCACACAATCCCGAGAAAGCGGCTCGACACCGCCGCTTACGGGATGACATTATCGCACCAACGTCCCGCGTGTCCCGACCAGCCGGTAGCAACGTGTGCATTCGCCCAAGCTGTACTTTCACGTGTCCACCAAGACACACCGAGCATGCAACCTGATTTCGTGCGGCGTGCTTAAATGAGTTGATCCGCAGTCACAGGTAAATTTTTCCCTGGTATTGGGAAAGCTACTCACCAACCACGAGCAAGGCCATATGTTCCCCTCAATGCCAGAAGCGCTTACTCGGCTTTGACACCAGGTTCCAAACCACCAATATTCCCAAATGAATCGTCCCTCTCTCATCTGCCTGTTACTCTTGGGGACCTTACCTTCGTTCGCCGCCGCAGAACCACTCCGCCTGATGTCCTTCAACCTCCGCTACGCCAACAACGGCGACAAGGAGTCAAGGAACTGGACGCACCGCCGCGATTCCGCCGCCGCCATCATCAAGGGCCATCAGGCAGAGGTTGCCGGTCTCCAGGAAGCCCTTCGGGGCATGCTGGATGATCTCGCCGCCCGCCTGCCCCAGTATGCAGAGATCGGTGTTGGACGAGACGACGGAAAAACCTCCGGCGAGTACTCAGCCGTGCTCTACAGGAAGGACCTCCTTGATGTCACCACCAGCGGCACGTTCTGGTTCTCCGACACTCCAGACAAGCCCGGCAGCAAATCATGGGGCAACACCATCCCTCGCATCTGCACATGGGCCTCATTCAGACGGAAAAGCGATGGACTCACCTTCGACTTCTTCAACGCACACTTCGATCACCAGTCGCAGCCCTCCCGGGAAAAATCCACCGCCGCACTGCTCCAGCGAATCAAGTCCCGAAAACTCCCTGTCTTCGTCACCGGCGATCTCAACGCCGGTGAGGATAACCCAGCCGTCACCGCGTTCAAATCCGCCGGATTCATCGACACATGGCGCGTCTTCCACCCAAACGTCCCCACCACTGACAGCAGCACCTTCCATAACTTCACCGGATCCGCCAAGGGCTCGAAAATCGACTACATTTTCGCACCTCCAGGCTGGAAAGTCGTCAATGCCGCGATCATTCGCACACCGTCCGCCGACGGTTGGCCGTCCGACCACTTCCCCATCCACGCAGTCATCGAATCAACGCGCTGATCCATGACCGGTCGACCTCCATTCCGCGACGACATCGTCTACGACGACGAAGGACCGCAACGCCGCAAGTTCCCACGCCGCGCCGCTGACCAAGACCCCGACGAAGACTCGGAACGCCCCCAAACCGGCACTCTCCCCGCCCGCGCTAACCGTGAACTCGAATCCCGCCGCGCCGCCGGCGAACTCCTCGAACCCATCCTTCCCAACCATCCTCGCAATCTCGCCACCACCTTCTGGGGCATGGCATGGAACCGCTACCTCATGGAGTGCGCCGACTACGCCAGCCGCCTTCCACGCGGCCGCACCGCCCTCCGCGCCGGTCGCGTTCTTCGCCTGACTCTGGAAACAGGCCACATCCGAGCCGTCGTCGCCGGACAACGCCTCTTCGACGTCACTATCACTATCCGACCACCCGACGACGACGCGGCAGCCGCACTCGCCCAGCGGCTCCGTGGCAGAATCGGCAGCATCGTCGAGTTGCTCACCGGCGACCTCAGCGCGGAAGTCATGACCATCGTCGCCGCCCCGGAAACAGGCTTGTTTCCTTCACCGTCCGACATCCGCTTCGCATGTTCCTGCCCCGACGACGCCAGTCTCTGCGAACACGCCGCCGCCGCCCTCTACGCCACCGGTTGCCGCTTCGATGACCATCCCGCAGAACTCTTCCTCCTCCGCGCCATCGACCCTGCCTCGCTCCAGTCCTCAAACCTCGGCGATGTCGTCTCCGCCCTCACCGGCGACATCTCCCCTCCTGCCATCGACGGCCCCGACCTCTCGTCCCTATTCGGCATCAACCTCGGCGACCATCAGCATTCCTGACGCACCACGCGCCCGTCACTCATGTAAAGCCGCGCCGGAAGCGATGCAGCAATCGCTTCACTGTGCGTCACCATCACAATCGTCGCGTGCCGCTCCTCGTGAATCCGGTGCAGGAGATCCATCACCAATCCCGCACCACCCGAATCAAGATTCCCCGTCGGCTCATCGGCCAGCAACAGCCTCGGACGGTGAACCAGCGCCCTCGCCACCGCCGTTCGCTGCATCTCGCCTCCGCTCACTTCATGAGGCAACCGATTGAACTTTCCGTCCAATCCGGCCATTACTAGCAATTCCCTCGAACGTTCAGCCGCCGCCCCGGCACCATGCCCCGCAAGGATCAGCGGCAGGCTCACATTCTCCTCCAGTGTCATCCCGGGCAGCAGGTGGAAAAACTGAAACACAATGCCCGCGGTCCGCCGCCGGTACATCGTCCGTTCCTTCTCCCCGGCCGTGTCCAACCTCACCCCCGCGACTTCAATCTCGCCTGACGTCGGCTTGTCGAGCGCCGCAAGAAGATGCAGCAGCGTACTCTTGCCACACCCACTCGGCCCCGTGATCGCCGTGAAGGTCCCCTCCGCCAAAGTCAGACTCACTCCCTCCAGCGCGGCCACAGGTCTTCCCTCGGCGCGGTACTGGCGGCAAACATGGCGGAGTTCAATCACAGCATCAGCAGCGGCAGGATTACACCAGGTGCCGTCGCCTCAATAACGACCTCCGCACCTTCAGGGAGACGCCGGAAAAGATCAATCACGTCCCGATTCGTCATCCGCACACACCCATGGCTCGCAGCATGTCCGATGAGTTCCTCCTGATTCGTTCCGTGAATGTAGATGTATCGCTCCCTCGTGTTCCCGTTCGCCTCATCGAGCCCCTCAAGCCACAGGATCCTCGAAAGGATCAGGTCTTCCTCGCACGTCTCGCCGCTCCAATGCCCCACCACTTCCCTGCTCTTGAAAATCGTCCCCATCCGCGCCGCACGGCCAATCTTCTTCCAGACCCGGAACCTCCCCGTCGGCGTGCAGTTGCTCCCCGGTACAAATCCAGGGCCATTCGCCGCCGTCGACACCGGATACCACGCCACCATCTTCCCGCGCCCGTCAATCAGCCGCAGACATTGATCCCGTATCGATACCTCAGCTCGCATGCGCTTCAGTTCGGCTCAGTTCAGAAAACACGCAGCGACCACCGCACCGCCGGATTTGCCCTCAGTTCAAGCGCCGTCAGGCTCCGCCCGTCGTAAGGCGAAAACCCGCTGGCCGCCAGCGCTCCCGCCCGCCCCGCAGACAGCCCTCCCGCCGCAGCTTCACACAGAAAAATCCTCACGTTGATCCCGAGATCGCTCTGGCCGGATCCATCCAGCGACCACTCGTGATGCACCAGATTGCCGCGCTTCATCGTGAATTCGATCCGCCGAGTCCCGTCCGGCCGGGTCTCCACTCTCGCCCGGAAGCTGTCAGGATGATATTGATAGGCATACCCCTCTCCGAACGCCGCCGGCCGCACCGCCTTCACCTTCACCGGCCCATCCTCGCGAGGTACATCCATCGAAATCTTCCCGATGCACCCGAATGTTCCGTTCGCAGTCTCCCCGCGCCCGTCCATCTGCACCTCCAATGCTGCCCAGGGCTTCCCAGCCACATCGTCAGACACTGTGTCAGGCGGCACCTCGACAATGAAATAGATCCCCTCAAGATCAGCCTGCACGCTCGCCGTCCCGAAAACCCCGGGGTCAGCCGCCGGCCGTACCCCCCACGCCGCCAGCGGAACCAGCGGTAGCAATTGATTCAATCCGCCATGCCGGACACCTTCAATGGTGCGCTCGAATCCTATCACTTTTCCCGCCACCGGAATCTCCACGCGGACCGATTCCTTGAAACGGAACGCCGCCGTAGGATCCGGTAGCGCCAGCCGCAGCGGCAGCGGATGCTTTGCGCCCGGACCAAGCTTGATAGGCACCTCGCTCACCGTCCCCCGCCACCGCACCGTCGCCGTCGCTTCCAGCGGAACACTGCCGCCATTCACCACCGTAGCCTCCAGCAGGTAATCTCCAGCCACGCCGTCTTCGCGCTCCTCAGGCCACAGCAAACCCACAGGCTGCACCGGTGCCGCAAAATCCACCAACTGCTGCCAGCCGTCGTCACTCAACAGCACCGCCCCGCGCACCACGCCCTCGTCGCCTGGCGGAAGATCCCCGCGGCTCTGCAGATTCCCGCCAACCGCCGCCCGCACCAACGGCAGCATCACGCGGCGCGCTTTCCCAGGACCTACCACCATCGCCGTATCCGGAGTCCCCGCCTTCACCGCGTAACCCGTCATCGCCAGCGGACTAACAACACACCCAACCGGCTGCTCTGAACGATTCACCAGCCTCAGCGTTAGGACAGCCTCATCCGCCGCTCCCGCCGCCATGTCCAGCGACGCAGAAACCGCCAGTTGCGGCTCCGGTTCCCCTTCCATCAGCCACCGCGCCGCTGTCTCCCCCATCCTCCGGTGAGCCGCCGCATTCGGTTGCCAAGAAACCCCGGCCTCAGGCGCTCCCGGATGATCATAATGCCGCCGCGTCGTCTCCAGCATCGCATCGAATGCCCGCTCCGCATTCAGGTTGATCAGGTCCGATGGCTGCCTCAGCAGTGCATTCCCAAGATCCGCAAAAAACACCCCCGACGCCTCCGCCACTGCCCTCATCACCCCAGCATATGGTCGCGCTCTCCCAAGGCTCGTCCGCACATCCCCACCCTCCAGCGACGGTGGCATTGCCGCGAGAATCACGTCCGCTCCCTTCTCCCGGCACAATGCCACCGACTTCTCCAGCGCCGCCCGGAACGACGCCAGTGACACCCCGTTCAGTGCGTCGCGCCCCCCGCACCCAATCAGCACAAGATCCGTCTCCGCACCCGTATCGTTCAGAAAAACTTCGCTAGTCAGTGGCTCCAGTGCCTGAATCGCCACCGCCCCATCCCTCGCAAAATTCCTCAGGTAAATCTGCGACCGACTCACCGGCCGCCGCGCCGCCGGCAATCCCCTCCTCAGCAGATCATTCACCGAAAACACCGCCATCGGCGCTTCCTTCTGCCGCCCGATCGGACCCGGCAGCACCGGCATCGGTCCCTTCTTCAGCTTCTCCCACTGCGCCGCCAGCACCGCATACTCCTTCCACTGCTTTTCAATCCCAACCTCCTCGCGCCTCATCGCACTGTGCGGTTCGAGATCAATCACACCGCCGTGATAGTAGAAATCCCCGCCAAGCCGGTCCAGCAGCCGCCCATGCCACGCAAAAACCGCATCATAAGAACTCTCGTCCGGTCGCTGCTGAAAGAACGTGCTCAAATCATCCCCGAACACCGCCGCATAAATCGTCTCCCGCCGCTGCAGCTTCGCAAACGTCCTCGGAATCAGCTTCTTCAACCGCTCACCCTGCCCCGCCGTCAGCGGCATCTGCCCACGCACGCCCTCAGGCAGCAACACCGCGGGAACCGCAGCCAGCACGGATGCCAGCACCTGACGTCGGGAAACGCTCATCTCCTTCCATGGCCGCTGCCCGGCACGTTTTCAAACCTCATTTTGCCCGTCACTTGCGCCGGTTGAAATGCGCCAACTCGCGGTCCATCTCCCGCTTCGCCTCTTTCCCCTTCAGCGCCTCCCGCTTGTCCCCGGCATCCTTGCCTCGCGCCACCGCAATCTCAATCTTCACCCGCGGCCCTTTCCAATACACCCGCAACGCCACCAGTGCATGCCCCTTCACCTGACAGATCCCATACAGGCGCATGATCTCCTTCTTGTGCAGCAGCAGCCGCCGCACCCGTCTCGGATCAGGCTTCTCCCAGCTCGCGTTCTGATACGGCTGAATGTCGCAACCGTACAGCAGGCACTGCCCGTCATCCACACGCGCAAACGCATCGCGAAGGTTGATCTTCCCCTCGCGCGCCGACTTCACCTCCGTCCCCTTCAACTCAATCCCAGCCTCGAACTTCTCAAGGATGTGATACTCGTGCAGGGCCTTGCGGTTCGAAGCAATTTCCGCGTTCACAAACAGCAGTTTCTATTGGACCGCCCCCACAGCAGCCAGTCCGGCAGCTCCAGAATACAGTCGTCACTCAGCCGACTCCAGCCTAGCCGGAATCAGACCTCTTCAGGCACCACGTCGGAAAACTCAGCCGAAATCTTCCCCTCGATGATCTCCAGCAGCGCAATGTCCCCCTGCCCCAACCGCATACCATAGGAAGCCGGATTGATCAGCGGCGCACGGCCTTGGTTCAACTGGCGCACCCGGCGCGAAACTAGATTCACCAGCACCGGCGGATTCGGAATCACTTTGGCGGCTTTTTCAATGAGGTCAGTCTTCATATCTCGAAAGGGGACGGCTACACCCGGTTCCGGAGTCGCAGCACCCACCCCATTGGATGGAAATGCTATGATTTTCGGGCCGGACATGGCGCAGAGGGTTTGTTGGTACCTGCTTCCGCGGGACAGTCGGCCCGTCCAGTCGTTCCCGGACGCAGGGGACGGGACCCGTAACCCCGTTTCCCTCGCTGGCAAGGGACGAATTTGAACCGCTTCACGTACCAGTTCCCTCATTCTGTCCGCCTCGCACGATCTCCATTGCCCCATGGCCTCCTCCCCATACCCGTTCCTCCCGCCAGTCCCCCCCGCACTCGACCTCATCCTCGTCGCCACCCAGGGCCGCGTCGTCGCCCTCCGCAAATCCGATGGCATCGAACTCTGGCGCACCCGGCTCCCCGGCATGGCCTACTTCGTCACACTCCTCGTCGACCCTCCCCACGCCTTCGCCCACGCCCGCGGCGAAATCCACTGTCTCGACCTCGCCTCCGGCCAGATCATCTGGTCCAACAACCTCCCAGGCTGCGGCTACCACCTCGCCAGCCTCGCCATCGCCGGTTCCTCCGCCCCCGACTCCGGCACCATCGCGGCCATCATGGCACAGCAGCAGCAGACCGCATCCGCCGCCACCTGAACGCCTCCGCGATTCCTTCTCCCGCGGGTTGAATTCACCCGCACACCGCTGCATGAACAGTTTTCCCTGTTCTCATGTGCGGTATCTACGGCTTTTCCGGGTTTGATGAAGACGGTCTGCTCGACCGCATGGCTCGCGTCCAGATCCACCGAGGCCCCGACGGCGAAGGCCGCTACGAACGCCCAGGCTTCCAGATGGGCATGCGACGCCTCAGCATCATCGACCTCGCCGGCGGCTGGCAACCCGTCTTCAACGAAGACCGCACCTGCGCCGTCGTCCTCAACGGCGAAATCTACAACTACCGCGAACTCCGCTCCCAACTCGAGGGCCTCGGCCACTCCTTCGCCTCCCTCAGCGACACCGAAACCCTCGTCCACGGCTACGAACAATGGGGCCTCGAAGGGCTCCTCTCACGCCTCAATGGCATGTTCGCCTTCTGCCTCCGCGACGAACGCTCGGGTGACACGTTCATCGCCCGCGACCGCACCGGCCAGAAGCCGCTCTACTATCACCACGCCAACGGCCGCTTCCTCTTCGCCAGCGAAGCCAAAAGCATCCTCCAGAGCCGCCACGTCCCCGCACGCTGCCGCACCAGCGCCATCGACGCCTACCTCTGTCTCCGCAATGTCCCGGAACCAGCCACCATGTTCGAGGGCATCGACATGCTCCCGGCCGCTCATTTCCTCAAGCTCTCCCGCTCCGGCTCGCTCTCCATCCACCGCTACTGGGAAGTCCCCCTAACCGACGGCAATTACGCCTCCGACGAAGCCTGCTTCGAAGAATTCGAAGCCCTCTGGGACGACGCCATCCGCCTCCACATGCGCAGCGATGTCCCCGTCGGTGCCTACCTCTCCGGCGGCGTCGATTCCTCCCTCGTCGTCGCTGGAATGACCAAGGTCACCTCCGGCATCAGCACCTACAGCATCGGCTTCAATTCCCCCATCGACGAAACCAAAGACGCCGAAGCCACCGCCCGCTTCCTCGGCACTAACCATCACACCATCCACGTCCAGCCCGCCGACTTCAATCTCCTACCCAAAATCGTCTGGCACATGGACCGCCCCGTCGGCGATGCCCTCATCATCGCTTTCTATCAACTCGCCAACGGCGCAGCCAAAGACCTCAAGGTCGTCCTCGGCGGCGAGGGAGCCGACGAATGCTTCGCAGGCTACGACTTCCTCAAAAAACTCCTCACCGCCAATCGTCTCGGTCCCGCCGCGCCTCTCGCCGGCAACATCCTCAAGGCCATCCCCCATCAGGTCCTCAACCACTTCTTCCACTTCCCCGCCGATCTCGGCAGTCAGGGAAAAAAACGCGGCGTCGACTTCCTCCTCAACTACCGCCGCCGCCACCTCATGGCTAACTTCTACGCCCTCCGCACGCTCTGGTCGGAAGAAGAACGCCGCACGCTCTACGCCCCGTCCATGAAGGACTTCGCCGGCGAATCATGGATCCCGCACGAACGCCCGGTCCCGCCCGGTTCCCCGCGCTCGCTCGAGCAGGCACCCATGCTCGACCGCCTCCTCAGGCTTCAGTTCGACGAATGGCTCCAGGACTGGGCCCTCATCCGTCAGGACAAAAACACCATGGCCCACAGCCTCGAGTACCGGCTGCCCTTCCTCGACCACAGGCTCATCGAACTCGCCTTCCGCATGCCGCCGCACCTCAAACTCCGCGGCCGCACCGACAAATGGATCGAACGCCGTCTCGCCGACAAGGCCTTCGCAGGCATGTCCACCAACCCCCCAGGCCATCGCCCCAAAATCCCTTTCTTCCTCCCGCTCGAATTCTTCTTCGAACACCCGGAATTCAAAAACCTCGTCGCCGACACGCTCAGCGATTCCCAGATCAAAGCCCGCGGCTACTTCGACCCAGCCGCCGTCCGCGCTCTCCTCACCCGCATGGAATCCCGCGAGTTCCTCTACCTCAAGCAGGTCATGTCCCTCGTCATCCTCGAACTCTGGCACCGCGCCTTCATCGACGGCAAAGGCCCCGACGCCTGACGTCCCCATCTCCCCACTTCACTCGGTGATCGTCACCGGATCCCCGATCTTCAACACCGCGAAAAACGCCCGCACTTCCCCCGGCGGCATCCGGATGCACCCGTGCGACGCAGGATAACCGGGACAATTCCCCGCATGCATCCCGATCTCGCGGCAGCTCAATCGCATGAAGTACGGCATCGCCACCTTGTAAATCGACGACACCCAGCTCACCTGCTTGTCCGTAATCACATAACTCCCCTTCGGCGTCGCGTGTCCTTTCCGCCCCGTCGAAACCCGCGACGTCCTCACAACTTTGTCCCCTTTGTAAAGCCGCGCCCGCTGGTCCCCCAGCGAAATCACCACCCGCACGCCTTCCTTCTCCGCTTCCTCCGGCTTCCTTCCTAGCAAGACCTGCGCAGCCTTCAGATTCTCGGTGTCGCACGCGAACTGCACCGGATACCGCTTCCAGCTCCGCGTCGTAATCCCGCGCTTCGCCCCCTTCCCGATCAGAAAATCCACCAGCGCAAAATCCCCGGTCGCCGCCGCATGCATCAACGGGGTCAATCCCTTGTCCCGCTCCAGCCATTTGCAGAAATGCTCGCTCCTCAGCCGCTCCGCAAACTCCGGACGCAACGGCCCGAACGGCGCATTCACCTCCGCCCCGCTCTCCAGCAATCGCTCGATCAGCGCACGATCCCCGTCCGCCACCGCCACATGAAACGCACTCTGCCCCAAGCTGCCCGCCTTCTTCGGATCCGCCCCCTTCTCCAGCAGCAACTTCACCGCCTCCCCCTTCCGCTCCAGCACCGCACGCACCAGCATCGGATTCCCGCCCGAATCCGCACGGTCCGGCGACAACCCCGACGCCAGCAGCAACTCCAGCATCGCCGTGTCCTCCGCCCCGATCGCCGCATCCACAAAATCCTCAGGCCGCCCGCCAAACCGGAACATCAGCGCCACCAGTTCCTTCTTCCCATCCCCAAAAGCCGTCTGCAGCGCCGACCGCTCACCCTCACCCGCCACATTCGGATCCGCCCCGCTCTCCAGCAACGCCGTGATCATCGCTTCCTGCCCGTGCCTCACCGCATGCACCAAGGCCCGCGGAGCCTTCGCCGGATCCGCCCCATACCGCAGTAACCGCCCCACCATCTCCCCATCGCCTTTGTCCGCCGCCACCGTCAGCGGCCCGCCGTCCCCCGCCGCCCCGTCCGCCCGCGCACCATTCTGCAAAACCGCCGCCGCCAACCCGCCATCGCCGCCCGCACACGCCACCGCCAGCATCTCGTCCAGCAATTCATGTCCCTGCGGCAAATGCCCCAACAACTTCAGCAATCCCGCCATCCCCGCACTTCCCTTGCCTTCACCTAGCGCCCGAACCGTCGCCGCCGGCACCAACCTCGGATCCGCGCCCCGTTCCAGCAACGCCCCCACCGCATCCGCCGTACTCCGCTCCAAGGCATGCACCAGCACCGTCCTCCCGCCCGCATCCCGCGCATTCAATTGCTTCACCGACACCCGCGACGCCACCACCGGGACACTTTCCCATCGATCCGCTTCCACCGCCTTCCACAAAACCGGCGACCCACCGTCAGCCTCGCCCCCCGCAAAATCCACGCCCGCTTCCCCCAGCAATTTCAAAACTTCCCCATCACCCGCCTCCGCCGACTTTATCGCCGCCTCCATTCCCACCACCACGCCGCGCCGTTGCAGCAACTCACCCGGCGTCACCCGCTGACCACTCCCCGCCCTCGACAAAACCATCGCCAGCGCCGGAAGCGCCAGCAATGGCAGGCAAAGCAGGGTGCGGGATAGTTTCACGGGAAAATCGAGGGCCCTCACATAACAAGACGCTTCCCGGAAATCAAGCGCCACACCCTCCTCCTTCACGCATTTTTCCGCCCGCATCCACCCGCAATCACCCGGGGCTCCCCTTGCGGCCCCCGCAGGCTCCGGCATCATGCCGCACCCATGGCGTCCGCTCCGCAGGCTGCTCCCTCTCCGAACCCTGCCTCGACCCCGCCGCGGCGAAGGCTCAAACGCGCCCTCAAAGTCGCCGGCCTTCTCGCCCTCGTCGCCGCTCTCGCCCACCGCCCCATCCTCCAGGGCCTCATCCGCTTCTCCGCCCGCAAGGCCGCCGCCGCCCAGGGCATCGACCTCCAACTCGCCGTCGCCGGCAATCTCTTCGGCAATCTCTCCCTCGACTCCATCGCCGCCACCGGCACCTCCGCCTCTCCCCTCCGCTCGCTCACCGCCAAGTCAGTCTCCGCCCGCTACAATCTCCGCAAAGCCCTCTCCCTCGGCCCAGCCCAGGCCCTCGACGAACTCATCCTCGACAACGTCACCCTCGATCTCGACCTCCGCTCGCCTTCCCCCGCCAAACCCGCACCTTCCCCTTCCTCCCCGGCCGCGCTCCCCTCCATCCGCATCCCCACGCTCATCTGCCGCAATGTCTCCGGTACCATCCATCTCCCTCAAGGCGATGTCGTCCTCCGCAACTTCAACCTGAATCTCACCCCGGGCACCAACGGCCAGCTCTCCCTCGATTCCCTCGACCTCCCGTTCCCCGCCATCCCCAAACTCTCCGCCGTCTCGGCTAACGTCAGCGCTTCCTCCAATTCCCTCGCGCTCGACAATCTCCGCGGTCTCCCCGGCATCGATCTGGCCTCCATAAATCTCGACGCCTCCGCCCTCGCCTCCCGCTCGCTCGGCTTTTCCTCACAACTCAATCTCCCCAACGACGCCTCAGCCTTACTGTCCGGAAAACTCAACGGCCTCGGCTCTCAACTCTCCCTCGACGCCAATCTCTCCGCCACCCGTCTCTCCAATCTCGCCCTCGCCCCATGGCTCCCGCCAACCCAAGGGCTCTCATGGCAAGCCGACGCCTTCACTGCCTCATTCTCCGGCCCGCCCACCTCACCACAAGCCCTCACAAGCTCCCTCACCCTCACCGGTGGCAGTCTCCATCACGAAAAATTCACCGTCGCCAATCTCGCCGCCTCCGCCAATCTCGCCGCCAGTCGCTGGAAACTCCAACTCACCGACCTCGGCACCGGACCTAACCATATCACCGGCACCGCCAGCGGCGAACTCCCGCCCGCATGGCCCGACGTCGCCAGATCCCCTCTAACCGCTAACGTCAACATCGATTCCCCCGATCTCGCCGCATGGTTCCCCGGCACCCCTCCGCTCACCGGCTCACTCACCGGCACCGTCACCGCCTCGCTCGCCAACGGCCAGATCCGCTCCATCGAATCCTCCCTATCCGGCCGCCAGCTCTCCGCCGCCGGCATCCCCGTCCAGGCCCTCGATCTCCTCGCCACCACCGACGGCACCACTCTCTCGGTCAAAACCTGCCGCGCCCAGCTCGACGCCCGCAACGCCATCGCCCTCGACGGCACCATGGCCCTCTCCGGCAATCGCGCCATCTCCGCCAACTGGAACGCCTCTCTCCCTAACCTCGAACGTCTCAGCACGTTCTCTGGAATCCCCGACCTCCCCGGCCCGGAAGGCGGCAGTCTCATCGCCCGCGGCTCGCTTTCCTCCAATCTCGACGATCTCTCCCGCCGCGATTTCTCCTCGTCCTCCGCTCAGGCCTTTCTCAATGCCTCCGCCATCCGCTGGAAATCCGCCACGCTCCAATCCATCGAAGCCAACGTCTCCGTCGCCGACAATGCCGCCGATCTCTCCCTCGGCCGCATCATCCTCAATGACCGCAATCGTCTCTCTCTGACAGGTCACTCCACGCTCGTCGCTCCGTTCACCTTCGATGCAATGCTCGACGGCGATCTCACCAAACTCCCCGACCTCAACGCGTGGCTCGCCGCCTTCAAGGCCCCTCCTATCCAAAACGGCCGCGCCACCATCCAGTGGCAGGGCCGCGGCACCGTCTCCCCGCCCGAAACCTCCGGCGGCGGCCGCCTCACGCTCCGCGACTTCTCCATGGACGCCCTCGGCGACAACGGTTCGCTCGACCTCAAAGCCGTTCACGAAGGCCAAACCGCTTCCTTCCCCATCCTCTCCGCTTCCCTCGGCCCGTTCAAGCTCTCCGCCCCCGCCACCTTCACCGGCACCTCCCTCGACATCCCCGCCTTCTCCGCCTCCTACGGCTCGCTCGCCCCGCTCACCGGTAATCTCTCCATCCCGCTCGACTTCACCGTCCCTCCCGGCCCGGCCGGCCCAGTCCCCGCCAACCGCCCGCTCGCCATCAATCTCGCCCTCACCAATCTCGACCTCGCCAAGGCCTCCGCCGCCGCCAAGCTCCCTCCCTCCGTCTCCGGTCGTCTCTCCGCCTCCCTCAAAGCCTCCGGCTCTCTCACCAATCCCGTCGCCACCCTCTCCCTCAACTCTCCTGACATCTCCCACGTCGCCGCCGCCACCCATCTCAAACCCGCCGCCGCCACCACTTCGCTCTCCCTCGAAAACGGCCGCGCCTCGCTCCGCGCCGATGTCCGTCAGTCCCCCCTCCAGCCGCTCGCCCTCGACGGCAGCATCCCTTTCGATCTCCTCGCCATCCTCCGCAATCCAAAGGCCCTCCAGCAACTCCCTCTCGCCTTCCGCGCCTCGCTCCCCCAATCTTCCCTAGCCAGTCTCGCCCCGCTCGTTCCCGCTCTCCGCCGCATCGACGGCACCGCTTCCCTCCGCGCCGATGTCGGCGGCACCGTCGCCAATCCTCTCATCACCGGTGTCTTCAACGCCGACGCCCCCGCCATCACGTTCGCCAAGGCCGACGTCCCCGGCGCTCGCGACGCCAAGATCCGGCTCCGCTTCGCCGGCACTCGGGTCTTCATCGAAGACGCCTCCGCCATGCTCGCCGGCGGCACGCTCGCCGCCAAGGGCTCGCTCGATTGGTCCGACCCCGCCAACCCAGCCATCGACGCCACGCTCTCCGCCCGCGAGGCACTCGTCCTTCGCGACGACTCCATCTCTCTCCGCGCCGACGCCGACATCCGCGCCAAGGGCCGCTACAACCGCGCCGCCGTCACCGGCAAGGTCGAGCTCCGCCGCGGCCGGGTCTTCAAGGAAATCGAATTCCTCCCGCTCTCGCTCCCCGATCAACTCCCGCCCGCTCCCCCAGCCGTCACCATCGGCAGCAACGCCCCTCCTTCCCTCCCGCCTCCCTTCGATCAGTGGTCGCTCAATGTCCAGATCCTCACACGCGACCCCGTCCGTCTCCTCGGCAATGCCCTCAACGGCGGAGCCGTCAGCAAGCTCCGTCTCAGCGGCTCCGGCGCCCGCCCCGTCCTCGAAGGCAAGGTCTCCCTCGTCGACGCCCGCGTCCGTCTCCCCTTCAGTCGTCTCAACATCTCCCGCGGCGACCTCATCTTCACCGCCGACAAACCCTTCAACCCGGAACTCGACGTCGTCGGCGATTCCTTCGTCAATGGCTACGAGGTCCAGCTCCAGGCCTACGGCGAAGCCCTCCACCCCAAAATCCGCTTCAGCAGCAGTCCTCCTCTCTCGGAGGGCGAAATCGCCACGCTCCTCGCCACCGGCAGCACTAGCGAAAACATGCGCGGCGCAGAAGGCGAAGCCGCCAACCGCGCCGCCTTCCTCGTCATCAGCCAGACGTACCGCAAGCTCTTCAAAAAGGGCCTGCCCACCCGCGAAAGTGATAAAGCCCCGCGTCTCTCCTTCAGCTTCTCCCCTCTCAATAACACCGCCGGCGGCCGCAGCATCTCCGCCGTCTACGAACTCAACCGCCGTCTCGAAGCCGTCGGCTCCGTCAACCAGAACGGTTCCTTCCGCGGACTGCTCTACTACCTCATCCGCTTCCGGTGATCGCCCGCGCCCTTCTCCTCTCTTCCTGCCTCGCCCTCTTCGCCGCCGCCGCCCCGACCGCCGCGCCAACCCCCGCACGCACCATCTCCCGTCACGGGCTCTCCGTCCGCATCGACGGCCCGGTCGACGAGGTCTGGAACGAGCTCCGCCCCGTCGTCGATCTCCAGCTCACGCTCGTCGACGACTCCATCTCCACCCCGCCGCTCGCCGACGACCTCGCCTTCTTCGTCCGCAAGGAACTCCTCCGTCTCGGCTATCACGCCGCCGATGTCTCGTGGTCCATCGATCAGGGCATCACCGTCCTCACGGTCTCCACCGGCATCCGCCAGAGCATCGGCAACACGTCCTTCTCCGGCACCTCCGCCGCCACTCAGGACGAAATGCGCGCCCTCCTCCTCCGCCCCACCCGCGAGCGTCTCGGCAAGCTCTCCCGCAACGCCCCGCTCGTCGAAAGCGAAATCAACGACGGCGCCGCCCTCGTCCAGAGACTCCTCCAATCCCGCGGCTATCTCTCCGCTTCTGTCAGCGAACCCGAGTTCTCCCACGGAAGCTCCTCCACCGACATCTCCCTCGCCATCACCGAGGGCCCGCGCTCGCTCTTCGGCACCGTCTCGATCTCCGGCGATCTTCCGCAAGGCAGCGACGCCCTCAAATCCGAAGCCGCCGCCCTCTCCGGCACGCCCTTCAGCGAGGTCCGCGTCGAGGACCTCCGCAATCGTCTCCTCTCTCTCTGCAAAGCCGCAGGCCACTTCTCCGCCTCCGTCACCGCCACCACCACCACGCCTCCCGCAGGCCAACCAGTCCCCGTCGCCTTCGCCATCTCCAGAGGCCCGGTCTTCACGGTCCGCCAACTCGATATCTCCGACTCGTTCTCCAAAGGA
>CANHUG010000014.1 GCA_947462995.1 Verrucomicrobiales bacterium
ATGGACGGAGCCCCCGTCATGCTCCTCGAGGTCCTCGCAGAAGCCTCGCGCAACCCTCGGGTCCGCCCAGTCGTCGTCGCCTCCTATCACGCCGTCACCGCCCACCTCGCCGCCCGCATCCGGGCCGACGCCGCCACCGGCCGCATCTCCGCCGGCACCGACCCGGATACCGCCGCCACCTTCATCGTGGCAGCCTTCGACGGTCTCCTCGCACGCAGCGCCGTCGACAGCGCCGTCCAGTCCGCCGCCATCCCCGCCCTCCTCCGGGATCTCGCCCGCTCGCTCCTCCAGCCGGTCGCAGCCCCTTCCCCCCGCCGGAAAGGAGGACAGCCGTGATCCGCATCGCCCTCACCATGCTGCGCTCCGACCGCGCCAAGTGCACGGCCATGATCCTCGCCGTCACGTTCTCGGTCTTCCTCATGCAGAATCAGTGCGCCATCCTCGCCAGTCTCTACCGCATGATGACAGCCCAGATCGACGACGTCACCGACGCCCCGCTCTGGGTCATGGAACCAGACACGCGCTGCTTCGAACAGGCCAAACCTGTCAAAGACGGCGCGCTCGAACGGGTCAGAAGCCGCTCCGGTGTCGCATGGGCTGTCCCTCTCCTCAAAATCGATACCATGGCCCGCAGCGATAGCGGTCTCCTCTGCACCGTCACCGTCATGGGCGTCGACGAGGCCTCCATGGTCGGTCTTCCCTCACGCTTCCGCATCGGCCAGCCGGGAGGCATCCGCCCAGCCGGAACCTGCGCCGTCGACCCCGGCGGCTATGCCCAGTTGTTCCCCGGTGAACCAGTCCACTTCCCCCGCCGCATCCGCATCCTCGACGAATCCCTCATCCTGACTGGCATGACAGAGGCCTCCGCCCCCTTCACTGGATTCCCCATCCTTCATTGCAGCCGCGCCACCGCCCTCAGGCTCAACAAGGCCGAAAACCGCACCGCCACGTTCATCATCGGCGACTTCACCCCCGGTGCCAACCGCGACGCGGTCTGCCAGAACATCACCGCCGCCACCGGCCTCTCCGCCATGGACCGCTCCGGCTTCGGCGAAATGGCTCGCCGCTTCTACAACAATCAGGGCGTCCCCCGTCTCTTCTGGATCACCATCGCCATCGGCCTCCTCACCGGCACCGCCATCACCGCTCAGACGTTCTCCATGTTCGTCCGCGAACACACCAAACAACTCGCCGTCTGCCGCGTCATGGGCGTCACCAAAGCCCGCATCATCGCCATGGTTCTTTGTCAGGGTCTCTTCGTCCTCTCCATCGGCTGCGCCTTCGGCACAGGCCTCGCCGCCCTAACGACACGCGCCGCCGCCTCGGAACCTTTCCTCCGCGGCATCGTCCTCCCTCCGCAAGTCGCCGCCGGCACCTGCGCCGCACTCGCCGCCATCACCATCGCCGCCATCACCATCATGGCCCGGCGCATCGCCCTCATGGACCCAGCCATCGTCTTCCGCTCATGAACACTCCCGCAGTCCACTGCCAACAAATCCACCGCCACTTCGGCGACGGCGACACCAGAGTCCACGTCCTCCGCGGCATCGACTTCACCGCCGCCTCCGGCCAGATCACGTTCCTCGCAGGCCCCAGCGGCTGCGGAAAAACCACGCTCATCTCCGTCATCGCCGGGCTCCTCCAACCGTCCTCCGGCTCCATCTCCCTCTTCGGCCGCGACCTCGCCTCCATGCCCCCGGACGACGCCGTCCGTCTCCGCCGCAAGGACATTGGCTTCGTCTTCCAGCAATACCACCTCATCCCAGCCCTCTCCGTCGCAGAAAATGTCGCCGTCCCGCTCCTCGCCGCCTCCATGAAGCGCCGCGACGCTCTCGACCAAGCCTCCACCATCCTCGACCAACTCGGCCTCGGCGACCGTCTCCACCAACCCCCAGCCCGTCTCTCCGGCGGTCAGCAGCAGCGCGTCGCCCTAGCCAGAGCCCTCGTCCACCAACCCCGGCTCGTCATCTGCGACGAACCCACCGCCGCCCTCGACCACGAAACCGGTCACCGCGTCATGGAACTCCTCGCCGCCTCCGCCGTCCACCCGGACCGCGCCGTCCTCGTCGTCAGCCACGACAACCGCATCTTCCACTTCGCCGACGCCATCGCCCACATGGACGACGGCATCATCACCAGCATCGATCACCCTAACTCCTCAGCAGCCGCCTGACCCGCTCTCTAACCATCTTCCCATCTCCCATGAAATCCCTCACGCTTCCCTCCATCGCCGCAGCCATCCTCGCCGTCTCCATCATCAGCATCGTCCGCAGCCAACCCCACACCACCTCCACCAACCCTCCACTCCCCCCGCCCTCCTCAACCTTCCCCGACTGCGTCGCCGCCGTCGGCCTCATCGAACCCAAATCCGAAAACATCGCCATCGGGGTCCCGCTCTCCGCTCTCGTCGAAAAGGTCTTCGTCAAACCAGGCGACCAAGTCACAGCCGGCACGCCACTCATCCAACTCGACACACGCGCCCTCTCCGCCCAGCGCCTCAAAGCCGAAGCCGACGCCGCTTCCCTCGACGCCGCCATCCCCACCGCCGCCGCTAACATCGAATCCGCCCGCGCCGCCCTCTCCGAAGCCGATGCCGTCCTCGCCATGGCCGAAAGTCTCCCCGCCGCCGCCGCCCGTCTCAGCCGCGAGGAAATGACTCGCCGCCGCTCCACCCGCGACGCCGCCGCCGCTCGTCTCACCGCCGCCGAATCCTCCCTCGCCGCCGCCCGCGCCGCCGCCGCCGCCGCCCACGCCGCCACCTCCGTCATCACCACCGACATCACCCGCTCAACCATCCTCGCACCCATCGACGGGCACATCCTCCAGGTCCGCATCCGCCCCGGCGAATTCGCCGCCTCCCCCGCCAGCTCCAATCTCATCCTCATGGGCGATCTCTCTTCCCTCCACGTCAGGGTCGATGTCGATGAACACGAAGCCGTCCGCGTCCGCGATGGCGCGCCCGCCTCCGCCGTCGTCCGCGGCCACCACCTCTCCCGCCAATCCCTCGTCTTCGTCCGCTTCGAACCCTGCGTCATCCCCAAGGTCTCCCTGACAGGATCCGCCAATGAACGGGTCGATACCCGCGTCCTCCAGGTCATCTACCGCATCGATCAACCCACCGCCCGTCTCTTCCCAGGCCAGCAGATGGACGTCTTCATCGAAGCCGATCCCGCCGCCACGTTCTGAACCCGCCCCCACGCGCCATGTCTCCTCACCCCGCTTCCCTCGCCGCCGTCGCCGCCGCCCTCTCCCTCTCCGCCTGCCGCTCGGTCGGCCCGGACTATCAATCCCCTCCCGACATCTCCGGCCCGGCTTTCAGTCAGGGCGATCCCTCCCCCACCAAAGACCTCACCCGCTGGTGGCACGAGTTCAAAGACCCTAAACTCGACTCGCTCATCTCCCGCGCCTTCTCCGCCAACCCGGACATCCGCTCCGCCGCCGCCCGCATCGACGAGGCCCGCGCCTCCCGCCGCTCCGCCTCCGCTGCCTTCGCACCACAACTCGACGGCTCAGCCTCCGCCACTCGCCAGAAACTCAGCGAAAACTCCCCCACCGGCCGCAACATCCCCATCCCAGGCCTCTTCGACCCCCAATCCCAGCTCGATCTCCGCATCGACGCCTCATGGGAAATCGACTTCTTCGGCGGTCTTCGCCGCGCCTCGGAAGCCGCTAGCGCCTCGCTCGACGCCGCCGTCGAAAACCTCCGCGCCGTCAAGGTCTCCCTCTCCGCAGAAACCGCCGCCGCCTACTTCGAACTCCGCGGCTATCAGGCCCGCCGTCTCGTCGCCGAACAAAATCTCAAATCCCAGCGCGACACCCTGACACTCACCTCCCAGCGGCTCGCCGCAGGCCTCGCCACCGACCTCGATGTCGCCCGTGCCGAACAACAGGCCGAAGCCACCGCCGCCTCCCTCCCCATCTTCGAAGCCGGCGCCCGACGCTCCATCTACCGTCTCGGCGTCCTCCTCGGCACCACCCCTGCCGACCTCGTCCCAGACCTCACCTCCCCCAAACCGCTCCCCGCACACCTCCGCGGTGTCCCCGTCGGGCTCCCCAGCGACCTCCTCCTCCGCCGCCCCGACATCCGCCGCGCCGAACGCGAACTCGCCGCCGCCAACGCCCGCATCGGCGTCGCCATCGCCAATCTCTACCCGCGCTTCCGCCTCACCTCCGCCTCCGGCCTCCAATCCGTCGAAGCCTCCTCGCTCTTCAATAACCAAAGCAATCTCTGGTCCCTCGGCCCCAGCCTCAGCTGGCCCATCTTCAACGCCGGCCAACTCCGCGCCGCCGCCGACGCCCAGTCCGCTAACACCAGAGCCGCCGCCGCCAACTACGAAAAAACCGTCCTCTCCGCACTCGAAGACGTCGAATCAGCACTCGTCGACTTCGGTCAGGAACAACGCCGTCTCGCCAGTCTCACCAACAGCTCCTCCGCCGCCTCCCGCGCCCGCAATCTCGCCCGCGACCGCCACCTCGCAGGCCTCACCGGCTTCATCGATGTCCTCGAAGCCGATCGCGCCCTCCTCCTCACCGAAGACGACTGCGTCCAAAGCCGCACGCAACTCACCCTCAACCTCGTCCGTCTCTACAAAGCACTCGGCGGCGGCTGGCAGGATTGACTCCTCAATTCCCCTCCCGCACATTCCCATCAACTCTCACCTCACAATTCCCCACGACTATGCCCTCGCCAACCCCCGACTCTACCCCCGACCCCGCCGTCTCCCTCCGCTCGCTCCTCGCCTCCTCCCGAGTCGCCGCCCTCGCCGCCTCTAGCACCGACGGCCCCGTCTCCGCCATGGTCGCCCTCGCCTTCTCACCCGACTTCCGTCACGCCTTCCTCCACCTCTCCTCCCTCTCCACTCACAAAAAACTCCTCCTCCTCCACCCGCTCTGCTCGCTCCTCGTCCACGACCCCGACGACGGCCGCCCCCAACCCCTCCTCCTCCGCCGCGCCGCCCTCACCGGCTCCGCCTCCCTCATCCCCAAAGACTCCCCGGACTTCCCCGCCGCCGCCGCCCGCTACCTCGACCAGCTCCCCGCCAGCCGCCTCATGTTCTCCCTCCCCGACTTCGACCTCTTCCGCATCGACCTCCACGAAATCCGCTACGTCGAAGGCTTCGGCCGCGCCTTCTCCTTCTCCCCGGACCAATGGGCCCTCCCCGCCAACCCAGCCCTCAGTTCCTAAGCTGAATCTCTCCAAAAGCGTCGGACCCTTCAGATTCTGAAGTTCGCCCCACAGAAACCTTCCCTGCTGCAGTTCGACCGGGCAACACTCACTCGATCCTTGTCACCGCCCCCCTCACACCCACTCCGCACAGAGCAACTCCGCCTGCGCCAGCACCGTCTTCACCGCCTCTTCCTGTAAGTCGGGGGGATAGCCGTGTCGGTTCAAAATCCGCTTCACCATCACCTTGATCTTGGCCCTCGCACTCTCCCGAAGCGTCCAGTCAATCGTCACACTCTTCTTCACCTGACTGATCAACTCCCCCGCGATCACCTTGAGCTTCGCGTCCCCCATCGCCTGCTTCGCGCTGTCGTTCGACGCCAGCGCATCGTAAAACGCGATCTCATCATCCGTCAGGCCCATGTCCTCACCCCGCTTCGTGGCGGCGTCGAGATCCTTCGCCAGCTTGATCAATTCCTCGATGACCTGCATCGTGCTGATCGCCCGATTGTGATAGGCGTTGAGAGTCTTCTTGAGCTTTTCTGAAAACACCTGGCTCTGCACAAGGTTCCGCTTCGACCGCACCTTGAGTTCATCCTTGAGCAACTTCTCCAACAGCTCAGCCGCAACGTTCTTGTGCTTCAGCCCGCGCACTTCGGCGAGGAATTGGTCGCTCAGGATGCTGATGTCCGGCTTGGGCAATCCGGCGGCAGTGAAGACGTCGATCACCTCGCCCTCCGTCGTAATCGCCTTGCTCACCAGCTGGCGGATCGCCGCGTCGATCTGCTCGGGCGTCTTGCGGTTCTGGCTGCTCTGCTTGTTCAGCGCGGCTTGCAGTGCCTGGAAGAAACTCACGTCATCACGGATCTCGGTGGCTGCATCACTCGCGGCGCAGAGCGCGAACGCGCGGGACAGCTCAGTCACCACCTGCACCCAGCGCTTTTTGCCATCTTCCTGTTCGAGAATGTGTTCCTGCCCGGCGGGGATGAGTTGCAGGCGCTCCGTCGGCGTGCCAGTGGTCCACTTGTCCCAGTTGAACCCGTGCATCATGTCACAGGCAATGCCGTGTTTCTCCAGCATCACCGCGATGGCTTGGGCGGTGTCGAAGGTCGGATTCCCCTGCCCGCCACTCTCCGTGTACGTGATGAGCGCCTGCTTGAGTTGGTCGGCGAGCCCGAGGTAATCCACCACAAGGCCACCGGGCTTGTCCCGAAACACACGGTTCACACGCGCGATCGCCTGCATCAGGCCGTGACCCTGCATCGGCTTATCGGCATACATCGTGTGGAGGCACGGCGCGTCAAAGCCGGTCAGCCACATGTCCCGCACGATCACGATCTTGAACGGGTTCTTCGCGTCCTTGAATTGCTTCGCCAGGTTCCGCCGCGCTTCCTTGCTGCCGATGTGCCTCTGCCACTCCGGACCGTCTTCAGCGCTGCCCGTCATCACCACCTTCAGCGTCTCCGCCTCCCACTCCGGCCGCAGCTTGATCAGCGCGCTATACAGATCCACACAGATGCGGCGGCTCATGCAGACCACCATCGCCTTGCCATCCATCGCCTCCACGCGCTTCTCAAAGTGCGCCACCAGATCAGCAGCCACCAGCGCGATGCGTTTCGGGTCGCCAACCAATGCCTCCAGCGCGGCCCACTTCGTCTTCAGCTTCTCCTTCTTCGTCAGTTCCTCGCCCTCCGTGATCTCCTCGAACTCCTCGTCGATCTTCGGCAACTCGGCCGCATTCAGGCTTAGTTTTGAAATCCGGCTCTCGTAATAAATCGGCACCGTGGCCTTGTCCGCGACCGCCCGCTGGATGTCGTAGATGGAAATGTAATCGCCAAAGACCGCCCGCGTGTTCGCGTCCGTCTTCTCGATCGGCGTGCCGGTAAATCCGATGAACGACGCATTCGGCAACGCATCGCGCAGGTTACTGGCGAAGCCGTAGGACATCTCGCCTTTCTCATTCACCTTGCCACCGAACCCATACTGGCTCCGGTGCGCTTCATCCGCGATCACCACAATGTTGCAGCGGTCCGAAAGCATTTCCATGCGCCCTACTTGCGCAACATTGCCCTCCCCCCTGGCCCCTCTCCCAGAGCTAGAGGGGAGATGCTC
The DNA here is from genome assembly GCA_947462995.1 of Verrucomicrobiales bacterium. GTDB lineage: Bacteria > Verrucomicrobiota > Verrucomicrobiia > Verrucomicrobiales > V1-33 > V1-33. Next base: position 7,277 of record CANHUG010000014.1, read on the forward strand.
TGCGATCTTGCGCAGCACCGTCTCGGGTTCCGATAGAACACTGGCATTTTCAAAACGAAGAACCATCAGGCCTTGCGATTTCAGGTAGGTATCACGCTGGCGGTCGAGCTTCTGCCTCTCAGGCGTATTGTGGCATTCGCCGTCGCACTCCACGACCAACTTCGCTTCGTTGCAGAAGAAATCGGTGATGTATTCGCCGAATTGATGTTGTCGGCGGAACTTCGCATTCTCCAATTGGCGATCCCGCAAGAGCGACCACAGCAACTCTTCCGCCGTTGTCGCCTTCTCCCGCATCTCGCGGGCTCGCTTCACCAAGCCAGCGAAATCAAAGCCGCCGCGATAGTGCTTCCTCCCCTCGCCCTTTGGGAGAGGGGTCGGGGGTGAGGGTTCAAGCGGCGCGAACTTATGAATTGTCGTAAAGATCACCCCACCGCTCGCCCGATTCAAAAGCTCCCGTAGCTGATTTCGGTCAGCCGCTTGAATAGGTGTTTGGCCGAGGATGTCCGCGCAGCGTTGGAACTGTCCAAAAAGCTGATCGTCGAGATCATTGCGGTCGGTCAGCACCACCAGCGTCGGGTTCTGCATCGCCGGATGCCGCACCACGCGCGCCGCGAAGAACAGCATGGAGAAACTCTTGCCGCTGCCCTGCGTGTGCCAGACCACGCCCGCCCGACGGTCGCCCGGCTTGCCGCCGTGTTGACGCCCGGACCAGAAAGTGCCCGCACCTTCTTCTAACGCCTTCACGGGTGCAGCCATCCCACTCGCCCGCACCGTCTCCTCCACCGCCGCATTCACCGCGTGGAATTGATGGTAGCCCGCAATGATCTTGTGCAGCGCCCCCGTATCCGGATCTTCTTCGAACGCGATGAAATGCTGCAGCAGATCAAGAAACCGCTGCTGCTCGAACACGCCGCGCACCAGCACCTCCAACTCCAGCGCCGACTTCGGCGCTTCGCCCTCACCATCAATCGTGCGCCAAATTTTGAACCACTCCTGATTCGCCGTCACCGACCCCATGCGCGCCTGCAAGCCGTCACTCACCACCAGCGCCGCGCTGTAGTGCAGCAGCGTGGGTATCTCCGCCTTGTAGGTTTGCAGCTGCGCGTAGGCACTCCAGATCGTCGCATCCTCATCCGCCGCATTCTTCAGCTCGATCAGACCCAGCGGCAGCCCGTTGACGAAAACCACAATGTCCGGCCGCCGGTTGTTCTGACCCTCGATCACCGTGAACTGATTCACCGCCAGCCAATCGTTTGATCCGACATCGTCGAAATCCACCAGCCGCACATGATCGCCCGCGATACTGCCATCGGACCGCGGATACTCCACTGGCACAGCGTCCCGCAGCATCCGGTGAAACGCCCGGTTCGTCTGCACCAGCGCCGCCGTCCCCACCCGCAGCGCCTTGCGCAACGCCTCCTCCCGTGCGTCCTCGGGAATGCCCGGGTTCAGCCGCCGGATGGCCTCCCGCAAACGCCCCACCAGCACCACCTCGCTGTATGACTCCCTCTCCCCGTGGGAGAGGGCCGGGGTGAGGGCTTCTGCCCCAAGGCAGGAGTACCCCAACTCCCGGAACCATTCGAGGGCGGCTTCTTCCACATGGCTTTCGTTGAGTGCTGACATGAAATCAAAACCTCCATCCCAGTTCGCGGAGCATTTCCAGGAAGGTGATGCAGCGCAGATTCCAATAAGTCATGCTCCGGCCATGGTGGGCCGGAGTGACAACTCACGACGGATGTTGGTAAAGTGCCGTGGCTTCACGCCCAGGTAATCCGACGCGGCATTCGTGGAAATCAGTCGTTGGTCGTAAGCACTCAGCACAAGTCGGGTGTAGCCGCGGCCATCGCGGGCAATCGTCTGCACTTCCATCGGCACCGGCCCGCCAGCGGAACCCCGCACATACCAGAGCGTCGCCCCCCACGCATCACGCTTCCGGCGATAGATTCCCTCGGGGGCTTTGCGCAATGTCACCAACCGCCGAAGAATCACCTCAGGGCTGACCTTCACCTTTTGGGCAAGGCGACGCAGTGCATCGTCATCGCCTTCAGCCGCACCCGCATACTGTTCAGCGGTTGCGAGAAAGGAATGAGCGGGCAACAGCGCCGCTGCAGCGAAAGCATTGGCGGCCACTTCGAGAGGTTGCTCCTCCGGCGAACGCAACCCGACCATCCGGCTGGTCTGATGCCCGCCCGCATGAAGCAGGATGTGCGCGAACTCGTGCAGCAACGAGAAGATGCGGCCGTGCGGCGCGTCCTTCGAATTCAGCAGAATCACCGGCAGCGGCTGATCCGGGATGCACGTCCCCCGCATCTCTTCCAGTTCCACCCCGGAGCTTTGGAAAACCAGCACGCCCTTGGCTTCCATTGCCGAGCGCCAGGCATTCAGCGCTTCGTACGCACTGGCCCACTCCGTCTGCCCGCGCCACGTCACGCCCAGCAACTCCCGAATGTCGTGCCCGGCTTCCTCCGCATCCATGCCGGGGTGCAAGGCCGCACGCAGACGGTGCGGGGCCTCTCCGACCAGACGATGAAGTTCCATGGCCGCCTCACGCCGGAACACCGCCCACCGCAGCGCCGCAAGAATCTCGGGGGACTCGCTGCCAGGTAGGATCCCCGCAAGTCGGCGAAACTCCCGATGCGCCGCAAATCCCTGCGGCGGCTCCGCGAGGAAAAAAACCGCGATCGGCCGCCTGTAGGCTTCCCCAAGCTTTCGGAGCTGCGCAATACTCGGTGCCGCCTCATCTTCTTCGGACTCCCACGCTTTGACCACTTCCACCCCAAACTTGCTCCGCTCCGACGCCTGCTCCAGCGAAAGCCCCGCCGTCTCCCTCGCCCACACAAGGAGTTTCGGCTTCACCAGAGATGGAATGCTGCGCGCCATGGATCCGAAGCATTACACCACGGAAAACGCGCCGTCTAGCGCCACCACACTCCTCTCCCCGCACTGCAAAGGTTCACGCCGGGCGCTGGAATCGCGTATCGCCAACTTCAGCCGCCGGAAAGCCCCGCACCTCACCTTCTCCCCTTGGGAACCGTAGCGCAGCACAGATGGCCGAAGGCAAAGAACCGGGATCAGGGTGCCCAGCTTGCTCATAAGTTCGGCTTTCTCGGCTTCGGCAACTTCTTCACCTCGGCATCAAGCAGTCTGAGGAAGTCGGCCTCCCCCTGTGCTTCCATCTCTTCCCGTCGGCAGCAGTTGTTGCAGATTCTGCAACAACTGAGTCCCGGACCAGTTCCCCCTCCTCGAAAATATTCTTGATGAGCCTCGAAATGACCGACTTATCCCGCTGGAACAGGTCAACCATCTGACCCAGCGAAAGCCACACCGTCTCCCCCTCCAGCCGCACTTGCAGCCGCGTCCGACCATCCTCGGTCAGATAGAGAATCAGGTCTGAATCAGGCTCCGGTTTGTTCTTCATGGCATCGTCTCCCTTCACGCTGAAATCTGAACCCTCCGGTACTGCCGCAGGCATTGGCCGGGTTCAGCCGCCGAATGGTTGCTCGCGCCTCCTCCCCCTTCTGGGAACCGGAGCGTAGCGGAGATGGCCGGAGGCAAAGGGCCGGGGTGAGGGTTGCCCAAGCATTAGCCGGGTTCAGCCGCCGGATGGACTCCCGAAAACGCCCTACCAGCACCACCTCAGAAAACGACTCCCGCTCCGCCGCCGATTCACCGGGGGCGAACTGCTGTCCGTGCCCGACCTCATAACCCAAGTCCCCGCACCATTCGAGGGCGGCGTCTTCGACGTGGGATTCGTTGAGGCCCATGGTTTCGGCACTCAGGGAAGATACTTGTCGTCACGCTTGTCGAACGCCGGACGAGTTCCTTCCAATATGTCAACGATTCGCCCGTTAATGGTTGGGTCTTCGATTGAGCCGCTAATGTACGTAACGGCATTTTCGTGATCCTTCTGCATTTCAGCGCAGATGATCTGCTCAGCATCGCAAACAACCGCTAGGTTTGGGTTGTGCGTCACCATGACAATCTGGCGGCGCTTCTTTGCATCCTTGATGCATGGCACTAGAGTTTTGAAAACAGTCTGGTTGTCCAAATTCTCTTCAGGCTGGTCGATGACCAGTGGAATGTCGTCCTGATCCACCAGCAAATAAAAGATGAGCAGAAGATTGCCACGCTCGCCAGGCGACAACTGCTCCAAACCTTTCCCGTCCCATCGAAGGTTGTAAATCGGAGACAAGAACCCAAGGGAGTAAACAAAATCATAAATCTCTTGAGTAGTCACCCCTTGTCGAAGCTGGTCTTTAACAAGAAGCTCTTTGCCGTCACGCGTAGCCATTTTAGAAAACAGCGCCCGAGTGAAACGCAGAGTTCCAAGGGCGGAATCGAAGTTCGCGTTTTCGAGGAGTCGCTTCATTTCTGCGGCACCCTCTTCATCGCCCATGAAGGGTCCCAGCCTGCGCCTGTTAATCCGGCCCAAGAATGCCTCCGAGAATCCACTCTCGGCCATGGAAACATTAAACGTGAGCCGGAACCGCTCGCTCGTCGCAATCGGATGCTGTTTTAAGAATTTCTGAACCGCTCCGTAATACGTCTCGTAGTAAGCGCGAAGCTTCTGTTTCTCGCGGAAAATTTCGAGGAGTTTTTTGTCACGATGCTTGCGCAGAGTTTTCAGATAGACAGGGAGACCATCCAAGTCGGCGAGTTGCTTCTGCAGGTATTTAATTGAACCTAATGTATCGTCAGAGCCGATGATCTTCGCACGTCCAGCCTCCCAGTCCTTCATCTGCTGAAGAAAAGCCTGATACGCCCGCTGTGGTGCGCTTAGCTGCGCTTGCAGACCTTCGATTGCTGCGACCACTGCCTTTCGCTTGAACTCAGGTCCATCGACTGTCTCGGGCGCAAGTTTCGCCGAAATTACCGAACGCTCGGCACCTAACACTTCCAAAGCGGCGTTGATCATCGTCGGATCGACCTTAAATGTGACTACATCAGAAGCAGATATTCCAAGTTCGGCGAACTCAGACTTTGTCTCAACAAGGAACGCGTCAACCTGACGCTCCAAGTTCTTGAGCTTTCCAGCAAGTTTCTCAGCCGTTGAGTGCTTTTTCGCTGCCGCTAAATCACTCGCGTAGAGAGAGGCCAGTTCCAGTTCGATTGCTCTCAACTCCGACTGATTCTTTTCGAGTCCTTCAGTTGCGACCTTGGATTGCTGCAATGCAGTAGGATCAGCATCCGGCTTCGGCCTTTCACCGGGGCGCGTTGCCGTATGCGCATCAAGCTCTCGCTGTTTTTCTGCAAGCTGTGCTTCAATGGCCTTCCGATGCTGGGGTAACGACCGTTCCTCAGTGGCGGCAATCAGCGCGTTACGCTCCTGAAGGTTTGCGACAAACTGAGCAATTGCCTGATTCGTTTCTTCACTTCGGTGCGCGAGCAATTCATCGAGCGTCCCAAAACCGAGGCGCTCGACCTCTGGGACGTGGGAAAAGATAACTTGCTGAAGCTCGTGGTAGAAGCGGCCTCCTTTGCCCGCCCCTATCTCGTTACAGATGTCCTCCAGGTAGCTTTGTGGGATGTATTTTACCTTCTCAACCGCATCCGGACTTGGATTCACGTCGAGATTTGCAACGGAATCAGTTGTTCCGTCGGCCCAGATTAAGGATGCCTCAAACTGCCGAGATTTATTGTTCTTGGGTCGCCGGAATTTTGCGGGAGTGAGGAAGCTAAAAGATTCATACCGTGGCGTGTTGCCCAGCAATCCGATGATGTCGGAAAGAGCGCTTTTTCCGCTCCCCTTGTTCCCGATGACCGCAACCAGTTCGTTGTTCAGGGGCAGCGATGCATCAAACCATTTTTCGGTCGTCGTAGCCGCAGCCGTTCTTCTGACTTCGACGGTTTTTGCCACCCGAGTTGCATGGCGTCTGGCACGGATGAGACTCGGAGGAACGTCTCCCACAAAAACTCGATCCTCGGGCTCGTTCAAAATCTGCCGAAGGCCGTGGAATGTAGGGTCTGCTTTAATCCACGTGTGCCGGCCATTGTCGGGGCAAAACATTTCCCCAAACGTGTGGGAGTCCGAGCTGTGAATGCACGGCTTGAGCTTTTTGAATTCCCCTTTGAAATCCTCAAGCGAGGAATGTCTCTTACCCAGTGCGAACGCACGAGTCCCGTCATTTGACGAGAGAAGCATGTGGGACTTTTGGATCAATAACTTGCGGGCAAGGTGCCCTTGCCCATCCCAGCTGCACTTGGAAAGGTCCTCGTCACAGGGCAAGCAGAGGAGGTAACGATCTTTGAAAAAGGAAGGCTTGCCCTCAAGAATCTTGCTCACCTCCGAATGGTCAACGATCGCGTTCATCATTCCGACAAACATATCGGTTTGCCCCTGAAAGCTGGCATGCTGAGCTCTCAAACGCTTTCCCAACTCAGCCAAGTTCTGCGGATTCAAGGCCCACCTCTCATCTTCACTGCCGGCGTTGGCCTCGGCGGTAAATTTCAGTTCACGGAGAAAGTGCTCCTCAATGTGGTCTGGAAGAACGCTATCGGAAAAGATTACGTGGAGGTTGACTCGACTGTCCGCACCCTTCGGATGGCGGACAATAGTCGAAAGTCGAAGCTCGATATTCGGGAGAAACAGAATTCCTGTAGCCCGTCTCGCAAGTTCGTCTCCAACGAGAGCCTTCAACGCGGTATCGTCAGCGAGAAGCGCTTTGAGTGCCGTATACCCTTGGATTGTGAAGTAGTCCGTGATGCCGACAACCGCGATGTCGTCTTTACAGGCTCTCTCAATAAGCTGCTTCGCGTATGCCGGAAAATCACTCCCGAAGCCATTGTTTAAGGCTGAGTATGGGGTGTGGACTTGAAGGTCCCATTTTCTCCATTCGGATCCGCGCGGGTAAACTGATGTTGGCATGCCGTGATTAGTTCTGAAGATTTTCGACGCTCAACTCCCCGCTCAGCAGCTTCGGCAGCAGAGTGTCGCGCAGGGTGGCGAGGGTGCGGGATTGGTGGAGGTTGGCGTGGACTTGCTGGAACAACGGCGTCACTTGCCTATCGAAGGCGAGCAGGACTTCCTTCGGTGCAAGGAGGACGTCAGTCGCTTCAAAGGTGCTCGTTGTGATCGTGTCGAAGATGGAGCCGTGACCGCCTTGCACCAGTCGCTCAATGAAGTGCCTAGTATTGCAAAAGAGCGCGAATGACGCACCGACCTTTGAGCGCAGCCCGTAGCACGTCTGATTCATTGCCATCGCGTGGCCGAACATGGTGAGCCTTCCGGTCGTCGCGCCACGCGAGACGACAACGGTTGCGTTGGCAGGAATGATCTTCGTCGAGCTTTCCTCAAGTCCTCGCTTGGTGATGGTCCGCTCAGTGGACACAAGAAATGCTTCACCGCATTGGGACACATCCTTCGCGCTGGCCCATGGCACATCTCCATTCCAATAGGCCGGAACATCGGTTTTTGGCGTTCCTCCACTGAGCAAGTCAGCTTGCCGAAGGATTGAACCCGTCTCCCATCCTTTCGGAATATGGCCAAGCGGCGAATCTTGAAAGTCCTCAGGGAAGAGGGCGGATGTGGCGGGGGCGAGGGCGGCGGGGCGACCGTCGAGTTTGGCGCGTACGGGGTCGAAATCCACGAACCAGCTTTGGAACAGCGCCCGGGCCATCGCCTCCAGCGTTGCATTCATCCGCCGGTTCAACTCGATCTTGTCGTCCAGCGCCCCAAGCACCGCCCCGATGGCTTCACGCGTGTCGATCGGAGGAATGGGAATCGGAAGCTTCGCCAAGTCGCGCAAGTTGAACGTGGCTTGAACTGTCGTCGTCGCCCACGTACGGATGCAGTGCTGGATGAACGCGGAGCGAAGACAGATGGAAACCCAAAGACTACCGGGGTCTTTGCGGACGGGAATCACGCCGACGGCCCGAGCTACATTCCAGTCGCGAAGATTGTCGGGAACGATAGCCACCTCGCCGGGGGTTCCGACGAGCGTCAAAAGAACTTCGCCGCCGCGCAGCCGGGAACGACGGAACTTGGCTTCAATGTCGGCTCCGACTTTGAGCATGTCTGTGGTGTCGATGCGTCCATTGCGGATATTGTTCACGCGGACGATTGGCACGCCGTCGGTGGTTTCGCTTCCGGGCTGGACGATGCCGTACGAAAGGCCGCGTTCTTCAACGAGGTCCCCAAGCGATTCGTAGTGCCAGCCATCTGGGATGACTGGCAACTCGTCGGGCAGTGGCAGTTCGTCGAGATTAACCGCCATACCCCAGCCCCCTCAGGTTTGCTTGGATGGCCTGCTCCAGTTTCCCGGACTCGGCGAACTGGGCGTGCAGTTCGGCGACGAGGCGCGGCATCTTTTCCGTGTGGCCTTTCATCATGCTTCGTCCTCCAGTTGAATGTCCTGCTCCTGCTCAACGGCTTCCTGCAGGGCGGCCTCCAACTGGCCGCGCAGTTCCTCGCGGTCGGGGAGGTAGAGTTGGTATTTCTGGACGAAGAGCTGGCTGTCCATTTTGTAGGTGGCGTATTCGACAAGCAATTCGTCTTTGTGCCGGGTGAGGATGATGCCGATGGGAGGGTTGTCGCCCTCGCCATTTTCCTCGGCGGCGAAGTAGCCGAGGTAAAGGTTCATCTGGCCGATGTCGTGGTGCTCGACTTCGTGCATTTTGAGATCGATGAGGACGAAGCAGCGGAGGTGGCGGTGGTAGAAAACGAGATCGACGTGATAATGGGTGTTGTTCAACGTAATGCGGTATTGTCGCCCGACGAAAGTGAAGCCTTTGCCCAGTTCCAAAAGGAAGGGCTGTAGGTGGTTGCAGAGGCGGGTTTCTAGATCGGTTTCCGCCAAATGGTAGGGCTCGGGAACTTTGAGAAACTCGAATACGAATGAATCCCGGAGGAGATCGTCCGGCTGGCTGACGATGTTGCCCTCGGCGGCCAGCTTGAGGACGTGCGGCTTCTCCCGGTTGGCGGCGAGGCGGAGGAAGAGGGAGGATTTGATCTGGCGTTGCAGTTCCCGGACCGCCCATTTCTCCCGCGCGCACTGCTGCTCGTAAAAGCCGCGCTCCAGCGGGTCGTCGAGCTTCAGCAGCTCGACGACGTGGGACCAGCTCAAAAGGTGCGACAGCGTCGCACCTTTTGGGTAGGCAAGGTAGAATTGGCGGGCGCGGATGACGTTGCTGCGGCTGAAGCCTTTGCCGTGGCGGAGGCGGAGGTCACGGCTCAGGTTGGTGATCAGGGACTGGCCGTAGGCGGCACGGGTTTGGCCGCCCTGCTCGTATTCCACGATGTCATGCCCGATTTGCCAAAAAGTCCGGGTGAGGTGCTCATTCACCGCCCGGTGCGCCTGCAACTGACCATGGGCGTAAACCGCCGAAATTCGGTCAACCAAGGCTAGATAGCTGGGATCCTTTGTCAGCTGGAAGTCACTCATAGCCGAGTCCTTTCAAGTTGGCGCGGATGGCGGCTTCAAGTTTGGCGGATTCCGCAAACTGACCCTGCAGTTCGGCGACGAGGCGCGGCATCTTTTCCTCGAAGGGGTCGCCATCGTCTTCGACTTCCTCGGCGCCGACGTAGCGGCCGGGCGTGAGGACGTGGCCATGCGCGGCGATTTCGGCTGTAGTGGCGGATTTGCAGAAACCGGGGATGTCGGCGTATTCCCGTGCTTCCAGAATCTTGCCCGCTTTTCGTCCGGCATGGAATCGCGCCTCTTGGTCAGCCCGCCAGTCGTGATAGGTGAAGGTGATTTTCTCCAGATCATCATCGGTCAGCTCGCGGTGGACTCGGTCGATCAGCGTGCCGAGTTTGCGGGCGTCGATGAAGAGCGTCTGTTTGCGACGGTCGCGGAAGTTCCGTTTGGCGTCGGCGGCTTTGCTTTTCGTGAGGAACCAAAGGCAGACGGGAATCTGCGTGCTGTAAAATAGCTGACCAGGGAGGGCTACCATGCAATCCACAAGATCGGCCTCGATGAGGGCGCGGCGGATCTCCCCTTCGCCGGACTGGTTCGACGACATGCTCCCATTCGCCAACACAAAGCCGGCCATCCCGTTCGGAGCGAGGTGGTGGATGAAGTGCTGCACCCAGGCGAAGTTGGCGTTGCCCTTGGGCGGGACACCGAACTGCCAGCGCACGTCGTCGTCCTTTCGGAACCAGTCTGAGTCATTGAACGGCGGATTGGCTAGCACGTAGTCGGCGCGGAGGTCGGGGTGCTGGACGTTGCGGAAGGTATCGGCGTGTTCCTTGCCGATATCCGCCTCGATGCCGCGGATGGCGAGGTTCATGATCGCGAGGCGGCGGGTCGTGGCGTTGCTCTCCTGGCCATAGATGGAAATGTCGCCGATCTTGCCGCCGTGCGATTCCACGAATTTTTCCGACTGGACGAACATGCCACCGGAGCCGCAGGCAGGGTCGTAGATGCGGCCCTTGTATGGCGCGAGCATCTCCACGAGGCAGCGCACGACGCAGGACGGGGTGTAGAACTGGCCGCCGTTCTTCCCCTCGGCGCTGGCAAAACGGGTCAGGAAATACTCGTACACGCGGCCAAGCAGATCGACGGAGCGGTGGGTATTCTGCGAACCCTCAGCCGCAGCTTCGCTCCTCCCTCTCCCCCTGGGAGAGGGCTGGGGTGAGGGTTCGGACGACCCTAGGAGTTCAATAGTGGCGATGAGGTCGATCAATTCGCCGAGGCGGTGCTTATCGAGGCCGGGTCGGGCATAGTCCTTCGGCAGCACCCCTTTTAGTCTTGGGTTGTCGCGCTCGATGGCGACCATGGCGTCGTCCACGGTCTTGCCGATGGTGGGTTGCTTGGCATTGGCCTGCAGGTGCGACCATCGGGCATCGGCGGGCACCCAGAAGACGTTCTCGGCCTTGTATTCGTCCGGGTCTTCGGGATCGGCCCCGGCATAGTCCCCTTCCCCAGCGACGAGCTTGGCGCGGTGCTCCTCGAAGGTGTCCGAGATGTACTTCAGGAAAATCAGACCGAGGACGACGTGCTTGTACTCCGCCGCGTCCATGTTGTTGCGGAGCTTGTCAGCAGCCAGCCACAATTTGGCCTCGAAGCCAATGGTGGCAGTGGACTCTTTCGTCTCGGACGATTTGCGGCGGGCAGGCATGAATCTAATGGAACGCTTTACTGGTTCGATTTCCTATAGCCAGTCCCCGCCCCCTGTCAGCCGAATTCCTCCGCAATCAGTCCACCCGCGCACCTCGTTCCAAACTCAGCCAGCCTTCCCCAGCTTCTGACCGATAGCGTTCACACCCCCACCCCCTCAATAACACAAAACCCCGCGCACCTCCACCCCGTTCGGCAGCTTCGCCCGCCCCTCCAGAAAACCCAGCTCGATCAGAAACGTCATCCCCGCCACCACACCCCCTAACTGCTCCACCAACCCCGCCGCCGCAGCCGCCGTCCCGCCAGTCGCCAGCACATCATCAATCAGCCAAACCCGCTCGCCCGGCAGCACCGCATCCCGGTGCATCTCCATCACATTCTCCCCGTATTCCAGCGCGTACGCCACCTGCACCGTCTCCCATGGCAGCTTCCCTTTCTTCCTGACCGGAATAAATCCCAGCCCCAGCCGGTCCGCCACCGCTCCCGCAAAGATAAACCCCCGCGCATCAATCCCCATCACCTTCGTAATCCCCGCCTCCTTCAATCCCTCCGCCAGCGCATCAATCGTCAACCTGAACAACGCCGGGTCCGCCAGCACCGGCGTGATGTCCTTGAAGATAATCCCCGGCTGAGGAAAATCAGGCACGTCCCGCACCGCAGCGCGCATCCGGTCTAGCATCGCGTCATTCATAGTCTTGTCAGGCTCGGTGTTTGTCAGGCCTTCCGGATCACTTCACGCCCGAAATACGGCCGCAGCACCTCAGGAATCACCACGCTCCCGTCCGCCTGCTGATACGTCTCCAGCAACGCCACATACAACCGCGCCAAAGCCGTCCCCGACCCGTTCAGCGTATGGCAATGCACGTTCTTCTTCGTCTCCGCATCCTTGTACCTAAGCTTCATCCGCCGCGCCTGGTAATCCCCGAAATTCGAACAGCTCGATACCTCCAGATACGTCCCCTGCCCAGGAGCCCACACTTCAATGTCATACGTCCGCGCACTCCCGAACCCGATGTCGCCCGTGCACAGCTCAATCACCCGGTAGTGCAATCCCAGCAACTGCAGCACCTTCTCCGCGTCGGCCGTCAGCAACTCCAGTTCCGCCATGCTGTCCTCCGGCGCACAGATCTTCACCAGTTCCACCTTGTCGAACTGATGCATCCGGATCAATCCACGCGTCCCCACCCCGGCCGCCCCCGCCTCGCGACGGAAACACGGGGTATATGCCGCATACTTGATCGGCAACACCGCCGCATCCACGATCTCCTCGCGATGCAGATTCGTCACCGGCACCTCCGCCGTCGGCGCAAGATACAGATTGTCCTCCCCGCAGTGGTACAGCTGATCCGCAAACTTCGGCAGCTGTCCCGTCCCGATCAACGCATCCGCATTCACCAGAAACGGCGGCAGCACTTCCGTATAACCATGCTGCTCCGTGTGCAGATCCAGCAGAAAACTGATCAGCGCCCGCTCCAGCTTAGCCCCGGCCCCGCGGTACACCACAAACGCACTCCCCGTCACCCGCACCCCCGCCTCGAAATCAACCAGCCCCAGGTCCTTCGCAATCGTCACGTGATCCTTCGCCGGAAACGCAAACTCCGGCACCTGCCCCCAACGCCTCACCTCCGGATTCGCCTCCGCATCCGCTCCCTCCGGACATCCCTCGTGCGGCATATTCGGAATCCCCAGCAGCAATTCCTCCTGCCGCGCGTCCAGGCTGCTCGTCCGCTGGTCCAGAACGTCAATCTCCTCCCCGATCCCGCGCACGTGCGCCTCAGCCTCCGCCGTATCCCTTCCTTCCTTTCGACCCTGCCCGATCTCCCGGCTCAACCGCGTCCGCTCCGCCTGCATCCGCTGCTTGTCCGTCTCCGCCGCCCGACGCTCCGCATCAATCGACAGCACGTCATCAATGCTCCGCCACACCTCGCCACCTCGGCGGCGCAGGCGTTCTTTAACAAGCTCCGGGTTCTCGCGGATAAGTCTGATGTCCAGCATATGTCCCCCCAGATTGCGGCGGGCCACCCACACCAGCAAGACGATTTTCCATCCCTCAATACACCAAATCCGCCGCCGCCTCCGGCCTCACTCAGGCCCGCTCAGCAATCCACGCCTCGAACTGCTCGCGGTCGATATTGTACCGCCGCCCGCACCGCGGACACATCGCCCGCAGCACCTCCGCACCCTCGAAAAACGCATCCAGCCCCCCGCTCACCTGCGGCATCAGCGCCGCATACAGCTTCTCCGGCGAACACCCGCATTCCCAGTGGTACTTCCGCTGCTCCAGCAGGCTCAATTCCTCCGTCTGATCCAACCGCTTCACATCCTCCGCCGTCAGGCTCTCCAGCCACGCCGTATCACACTGCGGCTGCGCCGACAGAAACACATAGTCCTCCTCACTGTGCTCGAAAAACCGCGCCCGCCGCTGCTCGCTTCGCGCATAGAATTCCTCCACCGCCCCGAAAAAACTCGCGCCGCTGAAATCAATCGCACTCTGCCGCAGCGGCTCATTCGCCTTCTGCACCACCGCATGAAACATCCCGCGATCCGCCACCCGCACGTTCTCCGTGAAACACCGACCCGCCACACTCGCCCCCTGATTGTCCCCAGTCACAAAGAAATTCGCCAGAGGCGTCTGGAAATTCACCGTCCACGCATGCCGCTCACTCCACGGCCGGCTCGCCAGATGCATCGTGAACGCCACCAGCGCTTCCTTCATCATCGCATCCAGCTCCGGCGTCAGCTGCACCTTCAGATCCGCACAGTGCAGATAGTAATCCATGAACAGATCGCTGAACACGCCCCGCACCAGCAGCGCATTCCGCTTCCTCACAAAATACACCCTCAACTCTATGTCCGTCGGCCCCTCGGCAGCACTGTCATCAGCAGGTATCGTCATGCAGCTAGGTTAGTAGGCTTTCGCAAAAATCACCCGGCGCACCGAAGGCGCACCCGTCAGGAAACACACGCCTTCCTCCCGGTACTCGTCCCCGAACGGCATGCACCGCATCGTCACCCCTAGCTCTTTCTGCAGGCGATCCTCGTCCTCCGCACTCCCCGCCCAGTGACACAACGCAAACCCTCCGTGAATCTCCGGCTTCTCCGGCCGCGCCGCCGTGAAGTACTTCTCAAACGCCTCCAGCGTGTCGATCTTCACCATGTTCGCATCCCGGAACGCCGTCGCCCGCGCCAGCAATCCATCCTGCACCGACGTCAGCATCGCCACCGCTCCACTCACAAATTCCTCCGTCGCCAGAAACTCCTTCTCCTTCAACCCACGGTCCCGACGCGACACCGCCACACTCCCCTTCTCCAGATCCCGCGGCCCGATCTCCACGCGCACCGGCACACCCTTCTTGATCCACTCCCAGTTCTTCGTCCCGCCCGCCAGATCCCGCGTGTCCACCTGCACCCGCACCGGCTCGCCTGCAAACGTCTGCGCACGCAGCGCCTTTGCCAGCGCCTGACAAGCCTCCAGCACCGCCGCCCGAGTCTCCTCCTTCGGCGTCACCGGCAGAATCACCACCTGCTGCGGTGCCACCCGCGGCGGCAGCACCAATCCGTCATCGTCACTGTGCGCCATGATCAGCGTCCCGATCAGCCGCGTGCTCACACCCCAGCTCGTCGTCCACGCATACTCCTTCGCCCCGCTCCGCCCCGTGAACTGAATCCCCGCCGCCTCACTGAAATGCTGCCCCAGAAAATGACTCGTCCCGGCCTGAATCGCCTTCCGGTCCTGCACCATCGCCTCAATGCACAAGGTGATGTCAGCCCCGGGAAACCGCTCCCGCTCGCTCTTCTCACCCTTGATCACCGGAATCGCCAGATGGTCCCTCACAAATTCCTCGTAAACATGCAGCATCCGATCCGTCTCCTCTAGCGCCTCCTCCTTCGTCTCATGCGCCGTATGCCCTTCCTGCCATAGAAACTCCGCCGTCCTCAGAAAAATCCGCGGCCGCATCTCCCAACGCATCACGTTCGCCCACTGATTGATCAGCAGCGGCAAATCCCGATAACTGTGCACCCACCGCGCAAACGCCGCCCCGATGATCGTCTCCGACGTCGGCCGGATCACATAAGGCTCCGTCAGCGCCCCCGTCGGCACCATCTTCATCGTCCCGTCAGGCTGCTTCTGCGACTCCAATCGGTGATGCGTCACCACCGCGCACTCCTTCGCAAATCCCTCCACGTGCGCCGCCTCCTTCTCCAGATAACTCAACGGAATCAGCAGCGGAAAATACGCGTTCGTATGCCCCGTCGCCTTGAACATCCGGTCCAGTTGCTGCTGAATATGCTCCCAGATCCCATACCCCCAAGGCTTGATCACCATGCACCCGCGCACCTCCGAATTCTCAGCCATGTCCGCCGCCCGGATCACCTGCTGATACCACTCCGGAAAATCTTCCGTGCGCTGCGGACTGATGGCGGACTGCGGCTTCTGACTGACGGGCTGGCTCATAATTCAGGGTAAATCTGTATTCAGGAAAACAATATCGGCCCACACCATGAACCCGCCTCCAGCGCCCGCAAGGGAAAGGCGGGAACTTTGCCTTTGCGGTTCCCGCCCTCGCCTTCTACGGACTCTTGTGTCAGATACTACAGAAACGCTCCCAGCGCCGGAAGCTCCGGCCATCACCTTCTCAGACCTCGGTCTCTCAGATAATGTCCTCCGCGGCGTCGCCGACGCCGGCTACGATCGCCCCACAGGCATCCAGGCCCAGGCCATCCCCGTCATCCTCAGCGGCCGCGACGTCATCGGTTCCTCTCAAACAGGCTCCGGAAAAACCGCCGCCTTCGCCCTCCCCATCCTCTCTCGCCTCGCAGAACCAGGCAGAATCCGCTGCCTCATCCTCGAACCAGTCCGCGAACTCGCCGCCCAGGTCGAAGAACAATTCAAAAAATACGGCGGCCACACCGGCCTCCGCAGTCTCCTCGTCCACGGCGGCGTCGGCTACGGTGCCCAACGCGACGGGCTCCAGAAAGGGGTCGATATCCTCATCGCTACCCCCGGCCGTCTCCTCGACCACATGCAGCAGGGCACCATCAAGCTCGATCACGTCGAAATCCTCGTCCTCGATGAGGTCGACCGCATGCTCGACATGGGCTTCATGCCCGACGTCCGCCGCATCGTCTCCCGCTGCCCCGAAAACCGCCAGACGCTCTTCTTCTCCGCCACCATCCCCGCAGAAATCGCCTCCCTCGCAGGCTGGGCCCTCCGCGACCCCTTCAAAATCGAAATCGGCCGCCCGCGCACCGCCGCCACCACCGTCAGTCACTACTTCTACCCGGTCAATCGCCTCCAGCGCGAGGACCTCTTCCTCGCCCTCCTCAAAGAAACCGAATTCAAAAGCGTCATGGTCTTCACCAGAACCAAGGCCGACGCCGATAAACTCGCCGCCCGCGTCAAGCGTGAAGCCGAAAACTACAAAATCGCCGTCATGCACAGCGACATCGCCCAGAAAGACCGCAGCCTCGCCCTCGCAGGCTTCCGGAACGGCGAGTTCGATGTCATCATCGCCACAGACCTCGCCGCACGCGGCCTCGACGTCTCCGGCGTCAGCCACGTCATCAATTACTCCGTCCCAGAAAACCCGGAAGACTACGTCCACCGCATCGGCCGTACCGGCCGCGCCGAACGCGAAGGCGATGCCTTCACCATCCTCAGCGCCGACGAACTCATCAACGCCGAAGCCGTCGAACGCTTCATCAATCAGAAGGTCCCACGCCGCCGTCTCGAAAACTTCGACTACCTCTACACCACGCTCCTCGACGACAGTTCGGCCGCCCAGTCCCACCTCCGCGCCAATCTCGGCCGCGGCCGCGGCGGCAAATCCCGCCGCCGCTGACCGCACCGCCCCGCGGCCACCAGCCGCCTCCACGCGGGTCCTCGCCATCGACCCAGCCCTCCGCAACACCGGCTGGGCCATCCTCGAACGCGCCGGTCGCTCCAATCGCGCCATCGCATGGGGCGTCATCCGCAACAAACCCGCCCTCCTCCAGTCCCAGTGCCTCGCCGCCATCGCCGCCGCCATCCGCTCCATCATCGCTGACCACCACCCGGACTGCTGCGCCATCGAAAGCACCATCTTCGTCCAGAACTTCCGCACCGCCATCACCCTCGGCGCAGCCCGCGCCGCCGCCATCATCCCCCCAGCCGAAGCCGGCCTCCCCGTCTCCGAATACCCCCCACGTCGCGTCAAACAAGCCGTCGTCGGCCGCGGCGCCGCCGACAAATCCCAGGTCGCCTTCATGGTCCGCGCCCTCCTCAAACTCGAAGAAACCCCACCCCACGACGCCGCCGACGCCCTCGCCGTCGGCATCACCCACCTCGAATCCACCAACCCAGCCACCCCATGGCTCCGCGAGGTCCAACGGCTCTAACCTCCCACTAGCCCACCAAGCCGAAGGCTTCACGGAAATCAGCCTGCGCATCCACGCACCAAGCCGAAGGCTTGACGGACATTAGCCTCTATGGCTGCTGCCCACACCACGATCACCACGCCAATGAAGCCGAAGGCTTAACAGAAATTAG